>NC_003277.2 GCF_000006945.2 Salmonella enterica subsp. enterica serovar Typhimurium str. LT2 | reverse complement strand
ATTATACTGGGCTTCTCCGGTTCAGACCGTCTGCGCCAGCACCGCGCGGAGTTCCGCTTTTCTGGCGTTCTGCGCCCGGACCTTTGCCAGTCGCGCCAGCGCGTACTGTTCTTCCTCCACGGTAATATGCTCCGTCACATACCCTTCCGTGTCATATCGGCAGGCCCCGGCTTTCATCGCGCTGAGATATGCTTCAGAACGGGCAATCGCTTTCAGCGCACGGATTATCTTTTTGTGTGACAGCGGGATACCACGCCTGGAGGCGTCCTCAAACAGCGCCTCACGCACGCCACAGGCGAAAAGACGGGGCGTGTCGCCGTCAAACAGCCCCGGCCACCAGGGTTTCAGCGTGCTGACCGCTTCCTCCACTGACTGAAATCGCAGGTAGATGGACAGATCTTTTCTTGCCCGGGCTTTTTTTTCTGCCAGTGACGCTTCCCGGACAGCCCTGTCAGCCAGCTGCTGTTTCTTCACCTTCCACTTCGGGGGCGTGGTGACGTTAATAATGGTTTTGCGGCTGCGGGCCGGCGCTTCCCCATCCGTTTTCCGTTTCAGTGTCAGTACCGGTCGTTTCTGCTCAGTCATGCTGTATGCTGCCCCTGCCAAATCCTGCTCATACCGCCAAAGATACCACACCCGTCACATCGCCAGAACGCCCAGGGCAGCCAGATGGCAGGTGTAGAATACCGGGAAAAAATCAGCCGGCCAGAACCGGGGCCGTGATTTGCCTGTCAGCGAAACAAGCCATACCGTCAGCCCGGTCACCAGAAGTCCTGCCACCGCCGCGGCATCACTGGTGACCAGATTCAGCGCGGGGACGGCCACCACTAGGCAGGCCGCAAGCGCCAGATGTTCTTCAGTATCTGTGGTCCGGTACAGCCGGTAACAGATGACCAGCACCAGCACGCCGGCAACGCCGTAGCTGGTTCCGGACAGGGGTATCCACGCCGTCAGCAGTAACAGCGCGGCCGCAGAGTGAAACAGGCAGCGCTGCTCACACCACTTCAGCGCCTGCGCGGTCACCGCAAAGGCAAACAGAATATTCCCTTCATACCACGGAAATCCCGCCAGAAAATATCCGGACTGCGCGATAACCGCCCATCCCCACAGCCGGTTAATCGCAGACTGGCGGATATGCGTATGCTGGGACAGGTTCAGCCCCCACACCAGGGCAAACAGCGGAAACGCCCCGCGCCCGGCCAGAAACAGCCACTCTTGGTTCAGGTGCAGGATACGGTTAATATGGTCAGCCACCATCAGCAGCAGCGCCACGGTTTTGATGAGATCTCTCTGTCCCGGCGACCAGGCCAGCAGTCGCTGCAGCCGGGTATCCACCCGGACTGCCCGCGAATCGTTACGTGTGGCGTTATCCATCGTCATCGTGGTTTATCTTCCCGTATCAGTCCCCGCCAGGGGTTTTCTCTTTCTGCAGGTCACGCACCATCTCCTGCTCCATCTGCTGCAGCCGCTCCCGGCCCCGGTTTTCCCGCGCCACTTCCCGGATGGTCTCCCGCTCCCTTTGTGGTTCGCGCAGCACACTCTCCGGCAGCGGGGGTTCCCGTTCAGGCGGGGTCATTCTGTCCTGCTCCTGGCCGGCAATCTCCCTGACCGCCTGCGCGGTTTTCTCCTCCGGCAGGTCAGATTTGTCCTCAGCCATTTTACGGACAATCTCATCCGCACGGCGTTCTGTTTCACGGCGGACTGCCTCTTCTGCCTGCCGCTGTGCCAGAATCTCTGCCGTGACCGGCTCCCCGTTCCCCGCGCCGGGCTGCACGTTACTGTCAGGAATATCGCCCCACACCCTGCCGCCGGTAATGGCGACGGGATTCCATGGACGCCCGTCACCGACAATTCGCACCACCACGCCGCTGTCGGGGTTCTCCCGGGCAATCCGGACGCCATCCTGCATGCTACCAGCCAGCAGGCTTTCGCCGTTACGACTGCCCTGCAGGGCCACAAACTGCGCCTCTTCACTGCCTTTCACCCGACCTTCCCCGGTGAATCCCCGCAGCCCGGCACCGTCATCCGTTGTCAGCGGGTTCAGCCAGATACCGGCGGATTTACCGTTACGGTCAAACGCCGGCAGCGCCACATACGGCTGCGGATACTTGCGCCCCGGTGCAATAAAACGCGCCCGGCTGTCTCCCTGCGCCAGTCCGGCGTTGCGCAGCACGGCACGGCCGGCGGCCACGTCCCGCAGTTCCCGGGCGGTGCTGAACAGGCGCTCTGCGTTCATCATCTCACGCTCTGATTTAGGCTCCAGCACGTCATGGGCCGTGCCCTTTTGCTCCGCACTGTTGATGGCCTTAACCCAACCCTGACGGTCGTCGGTGTACACCTGCACATGCTGCTTCATACGCGACAGCGCCACATACGCCGACTCAAAACCGGCCATCTGTTTCCGGCCCCCTTCGGTTCCCTCCAGCGCAATGGCAAACGTCTCACTGGCCCCCTGCGCACTGTGGGCGGTGATGGCATACGCCAGGTCAATATGTTGCTCTGCCCTGTCCTGCCCGGGACGCACCACGCGGGTCTGTTTCCCGTCTGACAGCGTGACGCTGTCACCGGAAACCGCCGTCACCGTCCAGACGCTGTTGGCCACATACCCGCGTTCCCTGTCACTCTTCGTGAAACGCATCCGGTCACCGGCCCCCACCCGGATAGTTTCCGGATTGTATAGTGTGACGCCCTCTGCCGCTGCTTCCCGGGGGGAAATAAGGCGGGTGTTACCCGCCTTATCTTCCAGGGTAATCAGCCCGTCCTCCTTACTGATACCGGCAATCCGGTGATACACATTATCCACCAGGGCCAGCGCCCCCGGATGCGCCTCCCAGGTGGACAGACGGCGCAGTTCCCCGTCACGGATATTCGCGGTGGTCAGTACAGGGACAGTGACCTGCTGCTCACCCGGTTTCGCCAGCGCATCCTGAATCATGCTGTTCAGCACCCGACGGTCCTCATTCAGATGCGTGACAATCAGCGTCTGCTCCCGGGCTTCCGGCGTTCTGCCGGTATAGTCGCGGACAATGGCCTCATACAGCGTCACGGGCACATCCGGAAAGGCTTCGCCCTTTTTCTCCGCCTCCTGTGCGGCTTTCGCCAGTTCCCGCTCCTGCAGACGGCTGAACTCCGTCACCGAGTTTTCCGGCGCCCATGCCCCCTTCAGGCGGGGAACCTGAACCGGCTTCACGTTTTCAAGCCCGGACAGTGCCTTATTCACATCCCGGTTAATCAGGCTGTACACGGCGTCCCGCAGTTCCGGTGTCTGGCGTACAATCTCCTTCATGATGGCCACATCAGCCGCGCTGCGCGTCTGCTGCAGGCGGAAAGGCTGGCCGGGTGCGATGGCCTGCAGCTGGTCCGTGTCACCGCTCGCCACGGCACGACCACCACCGGCCGCAATCAGGGCGTATGCCCGCGCCATATCGGTGTTGCCCACCATCGAACTCTCATCAAGGAGGAACAGCGTGTTGCTGAAATCCGGCGTTTCACCGCTGCGCTGCTGCAGTTGCGTGTCGTGCAGAAAGGACGCCAGCGTCTGTGCTTCCACGCCGGCACTGCGCATCTCCCCGACCGCCCTGTGGGTCGGTCCCAGCCCCACGACGCGGGGACGCTCACTCTCCGGCAGCAGGTTCACCGCTGACATCACCGCCCGGAACTGGGTGGTCTTGCCCACCCCGGCATAACCCTGTACCACGGTGAAACGGTCTTTCGTTTCGAGTATCATACGGGTGGCGGCACGCTGTCCGGATGTCAGAGTCTCCATGAGTTCGCCGGGTACCCTCTCCATCAGTGGCGTGACCGCCTCCTTGCCCTCAAGGATATGATGCAGAATACTCTTTTCAGCGTCATACGACGCACGGGAAATCAGCAGGTCTGTGCCATAACCTTTTGCCACATCCACATACAGTAAATCGCCCCGTTTTATCTGCGCATCAATTTCCCGTCCCAGGTCAGCAAAACCGGTTCCCTCTGCAGCAAACGACTTCGCCTCCGTCAGCAGGTCCACCTGACTGAATGCCAGGTTTTTACTTTCCACCACCGGAAGGGCAAGGTGAATGGCCTGCTGTGCCGGCGTGTGAAGCCCGGCTTTCTGGCGGCTGATGGCGGTTTCCAGCGATACCTCACCGGCACGCGCCTTTATCTGCTCAGAAACGACCGTAAAAGACGGGTGACGGGAGAGTTTTTCAGCAGTGCGGGTCTCATCCAGTGAGGAATACAGCCGGACATCCCGGCCGCTGCGGGCCAGACTGTTCAGGGTGGCGTTGTCCATCGCCATCTGTGTGACGGAAGCAAAAACTTTCGCACTGTCACTGACGGAATGCCCGGGTGTTTCCACCCAGCCGTTTTCCAGCTTCAGCGCCGTGAACGGGGAATCCCCCACCGGCAGGGAAGCCGGTTCAGCCCTGCCGGGTACCGTCACCGTCATCACGCCATCGTTCACCGCAGATACCTGCAGCCGGTCGCCGACGGAGACGCGAAGCCCGGGAATTTTTCCCGTCACCATAAGACGCTCACCGTCTGCCACCGGCATCTTCTCCGGTCGGAAGAGTGACCAACTGCTGTCCAGGGCTGAAATCCGCACCATCTGCGTCTCTCCCTGCGCATCCCGCAGGGTCAGACTGTGACTTTGTGCGGTCACCCGGTCAATCACATACCGGTCATGGGACCGTTTCTCCGGGTTCCACTGCTCCATCACCATCCCTTCACGGTACATATCGCGCAGGTAACGGTTCCGGCTGTCCAGCCAGACCGGTGACAGGGCGGTCATCATGGTGTCCTGCTGCCCGAGTATCCCCTGCGTCTTCAGCTCACTGCGTATCATCCCCGCCAGTATGGCCTGTTCACGCATGCCGCTGACCTGTGCCACGCTCTCTTCCCCGGCTTTCACCGCAGCCACAAAATCCCCGGCCAGCCGGGCATAGCGGACATTCCGGTCCGGCTCGCTGATAACGGTCGCCGGGGTCTGCTGCCTGCCCTGCCAGCGGTAACTGTTCACGCCGGCCTCCTTCATGGCCATCAGCGCGCTGCCGGTACCGGTGCGCTGACCGCTGTCGGTAATTAGCACCTGGACGTTATGACGCGCCGCGCCATCCAGCAGGGTCAGAGTCTCCTTCAGGGACAGCTTTTCCCCCTGGTCGACAATAACGGTACTGCCCGGGGAAAATAACATGCCCTCCTGCAACTGACGACGCCCGGTTATCAGCTCACCGGACAGACGTTCATCCTGCTTCAGGTTTGTCTGCGAACGGCGGTCAGCGACAATAATCTGCACCTCACGCCCCTGCTCCCGGGCCATCATCGTCAGTTCCGCCACCCGCTCCCGCTGACCGGCAGCACCGCCCTGACCACTGATAATGGCCAGTGACGGGCGGTCCTGAGCCAGGACACTCACCGCGTCGCTGTAACTTCCCGTGCGGGGCACGCTCTTCTCCGGATGGACGGTCACCCGGTTCTGCTTCATGATATCGCTGCTGAGTGCCCGGACAGACAGCTCATCGAGCACATGAATACCGGAGGTGAACAGTCCTTTCTCCCGGTCGAGGGGGATAAGCTGCTCGCGGCTGATGGCCTCATCAATCCCGGCCCGGGCTTTCTCAATCACGCCGGCTTCCGGCGGCAGCATGCCGACCGTTCTGGCCAGCACGTCGGTATACGTAAACTGAACCTTCCGGTCGCTTAATCCGGCAATGGCCTGCGTCACCGCCTGCTGAATATCCGGCTGCTCCTGTGACGGAACAGGCTGTGCTGCCTGTATTTCCGCCCGCCTGTCCGCAGACTCACGGTATGCGCTGATATCAAACCCGGTATCTTTCAGGGTCTGCATCCACTCAGCCATTTTCACTTCCGGATCGACATGCTGTTTGGATTTACGCGTATCCAGCGCCGCCACATCCCGGGATTTCAGCGAGGCATCCTCCCCGACCGCCTCTCGGATGGCCTGCGAACGGCTGGAAAAGGCCTCCACCGGGACACCGGGCATCTCCCACATACCGTGCTTACCGACCACTTCCGTTTCATAGCCCAGCGCTTCAACCTTCTCTTTCAGCACCGCGCGGTAAATCTTCCCGAAGGCTATCTGGTTAGCATAGACATTCTCGATAAATCCCGTTTTGCCCACCTTATCGCTGCTCAGGGTCTTCCATTCCCCGTCATGCTGCGTGACGTTGACCACCACAGCATGGGTATGCAACTGCGGCTCCTGGTCACGACTGGTGTCATGATTGAACAGCGCCATCACCAGATTACCGGTGAGCACCGTTTCTGACTGTCCGTCCGTCATCACCCTGGTGGAGGCCAGCGCCTCCACCTGACGGACAGCGATATCCACCGCCTGGTTGTGTGCCTCAGTCAGGCGTTTATCACCGGCCAGCATGGCCATCAGGGAAACACTTTTGGGGGCAGAGAAGGTCAGATCATAGCCGGGGCGGTGTTTGTTGCCGCCATCCTGCTGCCGGCTCAGATCAGCCCCGTCGGGCAGTCTGCCTTCCAGTACCCGGGTGAACACCTCCTTATCGACGGTGCCCTGCAACCCCAGCTGCTCCGCGCCTTTTCCGGCCCAGCGCTCTTCCATGCTGCCCAGCACGTAGTAGTTATCCCTGTCGCTGTAATAACCGGCGGCACTTCCCGCCGACCGGACCTGCGCAATACTCATCATAAATGTATATCCCTTTGACATATCCCATCACAAAAACCATAATGGATATACGTAAGACATATCCCTGTAAGGAGGCACATGATGGAAACCAGCGTATTTCTCAGTAACCGCAGCCAGGCGGTCAGACTGCCAAAAGCAGTGGCTTTGCCGGAAAATGTAAAACGTGTGGAAGTTATCGCTGTCGGGCGAACCCGAATTATCACGCCGGCCGGAGAATCGTGGGATGAATGGTTCGACGGGAACAACGTCAGCGCCGATTTTATGGATAACCGGGAACAACCCTCTGTGCAGGAACGGGAATCATTCTGATGCTGAAGTTTATGCTGGATACTAACATCTGCATTTTCACGATAAAAAACAAACCTGCCAGCGTCAGGGAGCGTTTTAACCTGAACCAGGGGAGAATGTGTATCAGCTCGGTCACCCTGATGGAGCTGATTTACGGCGCCGAAAAAAGCCAGATGCCCGAAAGAAATCTCGCTGTGATAGAGGGGTTTGTTTCCCGACTTGATGTTCTGGATTATGACACGCCGGCCGCCACCCATACGGGGCAGATCAGGGCAGAGCTTGCCCGTCAGGGACGCCCTGTCGGGCCATTCGATCAGATGATTGCCGGTCACGCACGCAGCCGGGGACTGATTGTTGTCACGAACAACACCCGGGAGTTTGAACGTGTGGGTGGACTGAGAACTGAGGACTGGAGCTGATACCGCCATCAGAAATCATCTCCCGGCTCCGGTTCATCCTTTCCGTGCCCACGGTGAACGTTGATATTCACCTCCTCCCGCCGTTGCATCTGCTGCTGAGTATTCACCTCCTGCTCCTGCCGCCAGCGCTCATACGCCGCCATGTCCACCACCTCACCGGACGCATTAATCCCGGGGGGCAGTGGCTGCTCTTCGTCTTCCGGCTTCATTTTCAGTTCCTGTCCGACACCGCCTGCAGGCGTATTCACGGCGGTACCCGCCGCTGCTGATTTTTTATCGCTGACAACCGTGGGCTGTGGCTGTTGCGGCTGTTGCGGCTGTTGCGGCTGTTGCGGCTGTTGCGGCTGTTGCGGCTGTTGCGGCTGTTGCGGCTGTTGCGGCTGTTGCGGCTGTTCAGCCTGCGCTTCTGCTGCTGTCGGCGCAACCGCTTCTGTATCCGGTTCAAACAGGCTGGACATCTGACGTACCTCGGCTTCCCTTGCAGCCAGAACGGCGCTCAGACGGGCTTCCGCCTCCGGATTCATTTCCCGGGGAATAAACTCCGGCGCCACTTTGGGACGTTCCTGGTATTTCAGGGCCAGCTTCACTGCCGGATAGGGTCCGGGCAGCGTGACATAACAGGTCAGGTCGGGCAGTGACTGAATATCGGAGTAGCTGACCAGTGTGACACGCTCCATCTCTTTACCGGTCGACACCCCGTCACGAACGGGATCGGCACCATAGGAATACTGCTCACTGGCTTTCAGGATCTCTTTTTCACCAATCTCATGGGCGACATAGTCGGCAATCTTATAGCTGGGTGAGCGGAAAAAGGCCCTTGTGTTCATCACATCCAGCAGGGTTGCCGCCGCTTTCTCGCCATAGATATCCTCCATCTGTGTACTGGACTGAATACCAAAGACATAGCAGCCCCCGAATTTACGGGCTTCCGGGACAATTTCCACGAGGTCGGGCAGCTTGTGCAGCGTGGGCAACTCATCACAGAAGAACCACACCCGACGGTTACGGTTCTCTCCCATCGCCAGCAGGCCCCGGATGGCAATGGACAGCCACATGGAAATCACCGGCTTCAGGGAAGAATGTGTGTCAGCGTTTGAAGAAATAAACAGCCAGCCATTCTTCTGATCTTCACGTACACCACGCATCCAGTCACGGATGGTGAACGGTTCACCGTTACGCTCGATCCCCTGAAGATAGCGGACGGCTTTTACGTAGTTGGTCAGCACAGCCCGGATGGAAATGGCCGTCTTCTCGATTTTTTCTTCCACCAGGTTGGCCGCCGGGGAATCACGCAGGTAGGTTCGCAGTTTTTCAATCTTGATTGAAAGCAGCGTGTCAACCAGCTTACTGTAGCTGCGGTCGCTGTCATTACGCATCAGGTATGCCGCTTCAGCAAAAATGGTCCGTCCGGAACCCTGCCAGAACGGATCTTCCTTCGTGCCCATCGGGATCAGGGTATTCGCCGCATTATCAAAATCCGGCAGGGTGAGGCATTCCCGCCATAAATCCCATGCGGCACACCGCGCGTCACAGGGGTTGAGAATTTTATCGATGGACGGGTCGTAGTAGCTTTTGACAAACTCACAGGAACGATCGTACATCACCACCATGTCGCCGCGCTGACGGGCATAGTTAGCCAGCCGGCGAATGATTTCAGACTTACCGGTACTGACTGTCCCGTGGAGCAAAAAGTTCTGAATCTCTGAATCCTTAATGATTGGCAAATCGCCAATCAGGATATCGGACGCTTTTCCGTCTTTTTTCAGCATTCTGGCAACGTCTTTCGGATTGTCGGTAAGTTGGCGTCCTCCGGTAACATCATCCTCACTCTGCTGTTTTCCCTGACGTCCCAGAATCCATGTGGTCATAAAAAATGTAATCAGGCAGATAACCAGCGCCACACAGGCGGCCAGAACAAAGGCCGACCACAGTTGCTCCCCACACCAGACCGTGTATTTGTCCTGCAGAACCTGAGCGGCGTTCATCCGGAACGTCTGGCCGTAATACCGGATCTCATAGACAGGCTGGGATTTAATTAAATCCCGCATTCCTTCAAGCGTGGTACACCACCAGTAGATACCCCCATTCACAAACGTCTGCCAGCTGAGTTTCACCCATAACACTAGGCCGACGAGTATCCAGAAGAAAATAAACAGGCAGTAAAATATAATGTTGGCGATCTGACTGAACATGCGAATACGCATGGACGCAATCTGACCGCCCTGGGTCATATCCTTCGCATTAAAGCTCATAGATGTTATTCCAAAGAAAGATTATCAGTCCGGACGGGGAATTAATTTGAATAAATAACTAACCGTTACTTTCGTTTTTTCAGAAAATAAAGAACAGCAGCACAGACTACCAGTACAGCAAACAGTCAGGAAAACGGATTGCCGTTAGTCATGTGACAAAGAAGTTCTGATAATGGCATTCCGTATCCTTATTATTCCCGCTTCGCGGCAACACTTCACGGACGCACAAAGAATTTGCACAACCGCTCAGTGTTTTCATATTTATTTCGGAAACGCCGGAGAGAAATGAAATTTATTTTATTTCTTTCCGGGCCTGGACAACGAGCAAAGCGAGGCGTCAGTCAGGAAGCCAGTCAGACCGGCCTCCTGAAGATGATTAAAGAATATTTGCAATTGATTTGGCCAGTTGTTCTTCCAGAACTGGTTTTGCCTCTTCAAACTTCAGGTTAACCTTGTTGGCATTCGATACCACACGGGTCTGGTATTTATGCTGATTACCGGTTTCGGTGCTGGTCTGGATTTTGGCACCCGAGGTTCCCTGGCGGAGGGCGGCAACATTGTCCGTTGTCACGGTCGCTTTTGTCCGTTCTGAGATCTGTACGTCGGTGATCATGGTGTAGTTAATATCTTCCACCATCGCATCAGCGGCCATCCCCACAAGCCCGGCAGCAAGCCCTACTCCCAGCGTGGCACCTGCTGAGTTAGAGTTATACGCTGTGATACCGGCCCCGAGCGCTGCCCCGGAGAGCGCACCTTCATAACCACGGTTCAGCCATCCCTGGGACTCACGCAAATCCATCTTGTCGGCCTTCAGCACGTTGGCCTGAATCCAGTAGTATGCTTTGTCTGGTGAGGTAACCACAGTATACCCTTTTGCCTGAATATCTTTTGCAATCAGGCTCTGAAGGTCACTCATATCCTTATCGGAGGTATTTTTCACCTGCAGATACACCGTCCGTTCACTGGACGGGTCAAGCCAGATGGTCTGACTCATCTGGGTTTTCACTTCAAGATTACGCTTTTTGATTGCTGTGCTCATCGCACCACACCCTGACAGGGCCAGAGTGGAACTGACCAGTGTAACCATCATTATTTTTTTCATTTTCATCCAATTACCTTTATTTACCAACCATAGTTTTCTTATTACCTGTCATTATTATCCTGCCAGCGAGACCCAAAAGTATTACCAGCCGAATCAACTCCTCCATGCATAGGATATCCAGTTGAGGGGTTGTAGTAAGTCGTTTGACGATACTCAACAGATTCAAAATCCAGCCCCCTATCTTCATCATATTGGTCATCAAGCTGACATTTCACCCACTCTTTTATGCTTATACAACCACTTACTCGTCTTAATTCATATAATGTTCCACCGATAAAAATCATTAAACTTAATAATGGCGAGAGTAATGAGCATACGGGCATAATTACATACCAAATTCCTTTACTAAACTTGAACTCATCAGATATGTTATTTTTTTTACGAATTTGAATAAATAACCAGATAAACAGCCCCTGCCACAGCAGGACAAATAACAGGATAATCCCTGTTTCAGCGACTCCCCACTCAGCTAGATAACAGGCAATAAACTGTACCACTGTCACCAGAACAATCTGAGCTAAATTTTTCATTCCCACCTCCCGGATATCGCCTTACTGTTTGTGCTTATCCTGATACTCTTTTGCCCTCTTCATCAGTTCTTCAGGACTATCCGCGCCAGGCATCCTTTCCTGTGCAGCCTTTTCTTCATTATATTTATTATTCTGAGATAGTGCTTCTGTTTTATACTGTTTTTGCAGGCCAGAATACTGCTGGTCAATAGTCTTTTCCTCACCCTGGATATTTCCATAAGTATCGTTTATATCGGAATGATAGTCTGTGACCATATTATCAACCTGGTTTTTTACATCATTACTGATATTACTGTCCCGCGTCCGTTGTTCCACCGTTGCCTGATGGGCCTGATGATCGGCTACCACATCCTGTTTATCACCACCACCGGATACTGTGCTCATACCACTGCCAATATCACCGCGGGCTTCGCCCCAGGCATTATCCACACCAGGCTGTACCTGCTCCTGAACAAAGGCCCAAGCCATTGCCCGACGTCGTTCTGCCACCTCCGGCGAGCTGGTATTTGTCAGAATATTTTCTGCATCCTGTGGCGCATGCTTTTGCACAAAATTCACAAACTGCTGTGACAAATCTTCGCTCATCTGCCCACTCATGCTTTCTGTACGGGACGCCATCTCAGCATACTCATGGCTGCGGGTCAGGTTCGTGGTGTACTGGTCATAACTCTGTTTCGCTGAGTTCAGGGCGGCAGACAAATGATCCACACGAGAATCAGCATTATTGTCCGTATGGCTTCCGGACTCACTGACCTTACGGCTCGTGAAGTAATCGCTGGCCTCCTTAAAATCCTGCGTGGCTTTGGCATCAACACCATGACGAACATCCTGGCTGGATCGTGAACTACTGCTGGCCTGATGCGTATCATCATCGCTCCAATCAATACCAGCACGACCACCGGCTTTAACACCAGCTCCACCACCGACCCCCAATATCTTGGGCCTTATGCCCCACTCTGCACTTGCATCACCATAAATACCCCCAGATGTTCGCGTACTTCTCGCTGCAAGTTCCTGAGTGGCCTGCTCATTACTGATATTATGTGCCTTCGCATAGCTTTCCACTGCGCTGCGCATCCGGCTGGCCATTATGGAATCCTGCGCGCTCATGGTGCTGTCAGCACCACTGGTCACTGAGTCGCTGCTGCCCCGGTTCGTCCCGAACTGGCTGAGCGTATTCCAGGCGCTGGCGATACTGCTGCTGAAACCATGCAGGGCGCTTTCTGCCTGCGTGCTGGCTTCCCGCGCCATCTCCTGCTGTGCCGCCGCTATCTGCCGGGTCGCGTTGATATTCACCGGCAGTCTGGACTGCGCACCGCTGGCATCCATGACCATATTGCCGTCCCGGGTCTGCGTGGCGGTCGCCCCACTACCGGTCTGGTAAGTCATCTGGCCAAATGACGTGGTACTGTTGGTACTCCAGCTGAAGCCGTTGACGTTCTCCGTCTGCATGTTGCCGTAGGAATAATTGCCGTCCACCACGCCGGCAGCCGCACTGGCCGTCGGGCTGATAGACGAAGACGCAAAGTGGCTGTAAACGCTGGAAAATCCAGCGCCCAGACCTTTTACCATCATCCACGACAGCGGGGGAATCATGGCAGAGAGATAACCTGCGGTTGATGCCAGATCGGAATATTTCAGCTGTATCTGAGAGAGTTCTGACAGCACCACCGGGGCACCATTCTGTTTCGCATAGAACACCATGGCGCTGTTCAGAATGGCATACAGCAACGGCCATGTCTGCAGCCACATCAGGGCAAATACATACCCTTTCAGCACTGACAGCGTCAGTTTATTAAAGACAGCGGCCAGAACCAGTAACGGGAAAATCCCGATGGCTATCCCCAGCAGAATAGTCTGTACCATCGGCAGGTTTCGCATTGTCACATAACCAATGGAGACATGTGACAAACGTTGTTTTTCCATCGAGGATGTGGTGGCCAGATTCACCAGACTGGCGGTATCACCGTTACGGGCTGCATTACTGGTGATCCCTTCTTTCAGAGCGTTCATTGTTACATTCTTACGCATGATCTGGCTGGCTGACTGGCTGGAGCCATAGAAATAACTGTAACTGTCACTTACCAGTTCCCTGAATAACAGGTCAGGGTCCGGCCTGCCCCCAAATATCTGCTGCACATAATAATGCCAGGTCTTGCCTCCTGTCTTTGTATCGAGATTCAGCTTGTCTTTCAGCGTGACCGACGCATCCTTGCAGGTGACAAAATGATTATTTTTGTCATAAACCCCCCGCAACGGACTTGGGCGGGAAAAAATCAGCGTATAGGGGTCATCGGATTCCATCAGTTCTTCCAGGGAATATTTGTGATTGAGGTAAATATCCCCCAGCACACAGTTCTGGACGTAGTCCTGAAACAGGTTAATGATTTCCGGATTCCGGGACAGGAAATCGGTGCTTTTCACAATCAGATTCGCCCCGAACAGCATACCTGTCTTGCTGTAGGTGACGCTGTCCGGCTGGGCAAAAATCATCTCATAGCTGGCCACCATCGCATGCCCGATCCGGGTCGTCAGCGAAAGGGGGAGTGCCAGTCCGACCGGCACATTATCCACCCGGTAAACCCTCACCAGGTCGCTGTTATCAATTATCTGTACTGATGTCCGTATGGTCACCAGAAGTGATATCAGCACAAACACCGCCACCCAGCCCAGCAGATCCATCACGTTATGTCGCTGTACCCACATAACGGACACCGCGAGAACGGACAGGGTCAGCGCAATTTTCTCAATGGAGTCCCACGTCCGGGTGCTCATGAAGGCCGCAATGGCGTTCAGGTTATTACTCAGCCATTCTCCGCCGGCAATGACATAGACTTCGTTCACTGCGCACCTCCGCCAAAATGATAGTTGTTCTGGTAACGGCTGAGCATGCGGGCTGACAGCTGCTGGCGCATGTAGCTCATCTGACGGTCGACAACCAGCAGCGCATCCTGCTGCACCTGGACCTGCGCCTGGAAGGACGCTATCTGCCGGGTCGCGTCATTCATGTTGTCGGTGATATGTTCGATAACCGCCTCGTCATAATTCCCTGTGGCCACCATCGCCCGGGCCTGCTGGATCAGCTCCTGGATATACTGCAGCAGGATGTCGTACCCGATATAATCCGTCAGCTGATAAATCATGCTGGTTGACACGCCGAGCATCTGCGGGTCAACCAGGTATTTGAAAACCGGGATGGTGGTGCTGGAGATAAACCCTTTTTCCTTATTATCCAGGGGAGTGTCGCTGACCGCCTTGTTCTGAATACTGGTCAGCAGCTTCGTAATCTGTGATTTGAGCGCATTGTCGCGACTGATGGTCACCGGCGTGTCGGCCACCACCTTCAGGCATTTATCCGAATCATTGCAGTGGTATATCTTCGCCGTTCCGCCTTCCATTAATGCCCGGATAATAGCCCGGTCGGTGGTTCTGGCAGGCAGGGGCATGATTTCGCCGTTGGGTCCAAAAACCAGTGAACCGGTCAGCGTCATCACGAACTCTTTCAGCTCCTTGTTGCCGTCAAACATCCTGTTTTTGGACAAAGCATTCCACATGATGTTGATATTTTTGGTCACCCGCTCCTTATCCTTGTCACTGGCTTTATCCCTGACGCTGTCGGATTGCCCGCCCACAGTACATCCCTGCCGGGACGCCGCCCAGTCGGCAAAAATATTGCTCTCACCGGCAATGTCCTGGCAGACCTTCTGCTGGGAGACCTGTGTTTTTGGGAAAAGCCCCCCGACAATCCCCTGCGCCGCCTGGCAGGAGCTGAGGTTCATACTGTTAATGTCGGAGGCCATTTTCTGCAGAAAATCCTTTGCCGTTTTGATTTCCGGCACCGTCGTCTGCAGCGCAAGGTCAAAAAAGTACCCTGCGGCGTTACTCATAATCTGCTTCACAAAACGCTGCAGCTGCTCGCCGTTAATGAAACTGAATGAGCCGAGATAGGCATCGATGCCCCCGCAACCGGCATTGATATCCGGCAGGGTCATGGAGACCAGCTGGACATTTTTTACCTGTGTCCGGGCATATAAAGAGCCGCCGGAGGCATATCCTGCCGCCTGTCCCTGCCAGACGGAGGGCTGTGTGGTATTGGAAGCAAAGCCCAGCTTATTGAAGAACTGGTTCATGTCGCTGTTCACATCGGCAGAGACGGCGGGTGCGACGGTCATCAGCGCCGTACATAATATGAAAAGCGGTTTAATTCTCGTTTTACCCTGCATGTTTTTCTCCGTACATCTGCAGAACGGTATCCATCCGGGCCATAAAACCGGCGGCGTCGGTGGCCCCCTGCAAAAGAGGTAATGCTTCAAGTGTGTTCACGTTAACCAGAAATGTTGTCGGGGTGGCGACGGGAATATTGGGGAAGAAGGTCTGCATCACTTCCGGCGGTGCCGGCAGCGCCTCCGGAAACGCGGCATCCCCCTGTCCGTCCAGGGTATAAGGGAATACCGAAAATCCATACTGCTGTGCCACCTGCTTCAGTACCGGGTCAAACTGGTGGCACCAGGGGCAGCTTCTTTGCATGAACAACACCACTTTCCAGTCGGCGAGGTTAACCGTTTTACCGTTGCTGAGACGAAACCAGCGGGGCGCCGGCGTTACTTTCTGCACGCCCTGCGTATCTGCTGGCTGCTTTTGCCCGGACGGTGCGGCCATCCCGTGCGGGTTATACAGCCGTTCAATCTCTTCCCGCGTGGAGGCATTAACCCCCGTCCCCATCAGAAGCAACAGGAACAGCAAAGCCTTATTGAGAGACATGTGATTTATCCCCCTTTTCTTCTTTTTCAGCAGCCAGAATGGCAGCCTGACGGGCTTCCAGTAACGCACGCTCTTCCCGGCTGACGCGGGCTATCCAGGCATCCAGCACCCGGTAAGCGCCGGACAACACCAGAATGATGGCAATCAGTTCCGCCAGAAAAAAAGCCATCCAGGGTTTGCGGTAAACCAGCCGCCCGACAATGTGAAACCAGACGCCCAGGGAGAAAACCCATACTCCAGTAATATCCGGTAAAGGAAGCGATAATTTATATTTACGCACAGTGGAGTCACTCCATTGTTATTTAATATATGCGATACCTGATTTATTATCAGAGAACAGAATATTCATCAGCTAAAAAACGCCGCCATGAATAAACTATTTAACAGTGGGGGCTATTTATCTGAATTAAAAATAAAGGGCATAAAGACAGCCGCTTCATCTGCATTATTTACCTGCGAACGAGTGACAGTAATACAATCCCCTGATATTACTTTAGAAATTCGGCTTAAAATCTTCTGACACATTCAGGAACTGTTTTGCCAGGTCGTCCTGCGTAATAAACCCGTATGACAACGGACGGACACTGCCCTGTTTCGGGTCTACCAGCATCATGGCCGGGAAATATTTCACACCAAGACGCTGCGCCTGCCCCTGGTCAGGACGCGTATCCGGCAGCATCGGGTTAATCACCCCGTCCACGGTCACCGGGATAACGCTCAGACCGTAAGTGGCGCGAAAGCCATTAATCACCTGCGCCAGCTGGCCGTCAATGGGGTCCTGCCCGCGGTAAAAGAACATGATACCGTAGTGTTCAGCCAGCTTTGATATGGCCTGCCGTTGCTGAGCCTGGTCTGCGGCCAGCTGGTTACGTACCGTGCCGTTGTAGTGGCTGTACTGCAGGTTATAGTCCAGTTCAGGATGCGCCAGCATGGCTTTTTTGGCGCTCATGCTGAAAAGCCCCGCCTGCTGCGTCCAGTAATTCTGCAGCCGGAAATATTTCACAAAATTATCCACACCGGGATACAGAATGGCTTCATAAAGCGCCCGCTTTGTTGCGGTCTGCAGCGCAGATAATTTCTGCATAATGTCAGGCTCCTGACGAACCTGAGCGGATTTATCCGTCGTTTTTGGGTCAGGTAATTTTACCGGGTCGTTATACCACTGCCATCCGGCATCTTTTCCGTATGCCGTCAGGGAGCCACAGAGTAACGCTGCCACCCATACGGTCTGTATTTTTCGCATCATACCCCCCTTCAACTGGATTCATTATCATGCTGCAGTAGTTTCGTCAGTACATTCACGAAACAGAACAGCAGCGTGAACATCAGACCGTAAGCGGCAATAATGAGCACCGCCAGCATGATATCGTCCGCTGTGGTTGTGCTTACCGCATCCCATGACCAGTACACCGCTGGGGATATCACAATAAGCGTCACCACCACCCGAACCAGAAAAGACATTATCTTCATCTGACTGTCCTTATTTCCCGGCCTGCCTGAGTTGGTCTGCAATTTGTTCTTTCACCTTCTCCGTCAGCGCGCCACTGTCCGGGATTTTCTGGTTATTCATCAGGTCTTCGTAGAAGTTCGTGAGGTCCAGCTGGTCGAATTTAATCTGCTGCAGTTCGTCCACGGTGATACCCCGGCAGTCAGGATGTTTTGAACTGCCGAAGCTGATATGCAGTTGGCCGTTGCGCCCCTGCTGCTGGACTATCTGCGCCAGCTTCGAATCAAACTGGCAGTAGCTGCGTTTCTTCTCCAGACAGACACCCAGTACCTTTTTCGAACAGAATTCCCCGACACTGACCGTCAGTTTGTTCGTTTTTGCTTTGGCCAGAGCTTTTTCGTCACTACTGCATTTAGCCAGACCGATATCCTGCCCCCAGCCACTGTCCTTACAGCAGTTGCTGTACCCGGCTGCGGCCTTCTTACAGAATTTCGCCTGTCCGGTGAATGCACGGACGTCAATACCGTTCAGGGCCGCGACATCTTTACCTGCCGCCGCCAGCGCCGCCAGTTGCGATACCGCCTCGCCAAAATCATTGCTCTTTCCGCTCTGCGCCTTATCGCATTCCCCATCGAGGCAGAACACATCCCCGCCACAAATCATGACCTTTCCTGACGTTTTCGACTCACAGGAGTACGTGGCGTACTCATGCAGGCAGGTGCCCTCACCGGAATAAAACGCGCACTGCCGGGTGGCAAGAGTACAGGCCGGATTGTCCACATACGCCTGGCAGGTGCCATTGTCCGCAGACTGGGTGACATATTTATCGCGGTATGCCCAGCAGGCCTCCGTCAGGCTCCAGGGTTTTCCTTCCATCACCCCGGTTTTCGTACCACCTGGCTCTGAGCATTCTGTGCCTTTCAGCACGCCATCCGCTTTATTAAACGGGCAGCTTTCCACCCACTCCACCCGGGGTATCCACTCCCGGTCCTTTACCTGCATCACCAGTGTCAGCGTGAACGTCGTTCTCCCGCTGGTCAGTTCGTTAAAAATGCGGTCATCCAGCGTCCCGGTACAGCTACCGTTCCCGCTGCAGCTTGTCCCGCTCAGAATCTGGCCCTTACTCAGCATCATTCCCGTCGCGCCACCCAGTGTAATGGTACTGCCCCACGTCATGTTGAAGATGGTATTCATAAAGCCGGCACGGGAATTCCACAGATAATTCTGTGTGATCACATTCAGGCTGGCGCTGCTTATCGTACCCGCTTCCGGCACGGTTACGCTGAAAACGATCTGCTTACCGGAACGGCTGAAACTAAAGGCGGTGAGGGTGTAGGTTCTGACCTCTGTTGTCTCTCTCCAGTCGCCGGTGATGGTGGCCGTCCGGGTACAGTATTCCTCCACAGTGGTGTCGCGTTCACAGGTATAATTCGTGAATTCGCTGCGGTTAATCTCCTGCGCGCTGCACTGCTGCCCGGTATTTCCCACAATACTGTCGGCACGGTTCACCACATCCCTTCCTTTTTCAATAAACGGCGCATCCGGTGACAGAATATCTTTGGGCTTGTTCATGAACGATTCTGTAATGGTTTTACCGGTTTCGCCTGTGGCCCACTGCGTCGTGCCGTCATTCTTCAGCCCACTGTCACCACCGGCGGTCACGCCACCGTAATATTTCGTTTCATCCGGATTCGCGTTATAGCCGGGTATACTCTCCTGCGGATTAAAATTCCGGATACTGCCGGTGCCCTGGCCTTTGATCTGATGGGCAAAATCTGAACCCGCACGATAATCACTGTTACTGTCAGCCTGTGCCTGGCCGGCTGCCAGAAGCAGAAACAGAGGTAACATACGTTTCATTTATTCTCCCCCTCGTATTGCTCAAACCAGAAAACAACCGGTTTATTCACCACACTAATCAGCCCAAAACGCTCTGCTGTCCGGAAGTTAACGCTGCTCCGGCGCCCCCGCTCAACCTGCAGGGAGACCTGTTTTCTGAACATCTCCAGCGAATATGTCGTTTTCAGCAAATTGCACGGCGCACAGGACGGGAAGATGTTTTCCGGACAGTCGGCCTCCGGCCTGAAAACGTCACCGGTGGATTTCAGTCTGAAAATGCCTTTCTCTGCCGCCTTCATGCACCGCTCTGATTTGCGGAGCACTGCCTGAACGTGGTCGGCATGCCATCCTTTCTCCGGCAGTTCACAGCCGCAGTAAGCACAGCGGCCGCCGAATTTCATACGCAGTCTTTCCCGCTGTTTTCTGGTCAGCGCCATAACATCTCCTTCCTGCTGTTTATTCCGCAGGGAATGTCATTGCGGTTTATCTCCGGCACCATCAAGTAATCCGGCAGCCACCTGCCTGCAGTCCCCGGCGGTGACCACTTTCTCCAGCGCCTGCTTCACCCGCAGATTGCCCCGGATAACGTCATATCCCTGTCGGCAGTACACCACCAGAGTCGGTACGCTGCGGATGTCATATTTCGTGAACAGCGTCGGGTCAATCTGCACACCATCTGTTGCCCCATCCTTTACCAGGGACAGAACGGCATCTGCCGTGGCTTTCAGGTCGTTATCCCGCATTCCCCGCAGCGTGGCCGGAATACCGTAGCGACGGGTTTCGCCCAGCATGCGCTTCAGCCCCTCTTCCGGAATGGAAAACGAGATAAAGTACACCGCGCCCTGCTCCGGTTTATCCGCCTGAGAAGTCTGCTGCTTTCGGGCAAGGTCATCCAGGAAATGCCGGTCTGACTGCACCAGGGGATTCGCTTGAATCTGCCGGTCTGCCCACGCTTTCAGTTCAGCATCAGGCCGGTCGCGCAACTGCCGGCTCAGTTCCTCCTGCTGCTTCAGGAACTGGCGGTTTTCAGGGGTATTAGCGACTCCGCCGGCTGATACCGTCCCGCTTATGACCATAATCAGTCCGGCCAGGTATTTTATTTTCCTGTGCATCGCTTTCCCCGGTACATAAATAAAAGAGAAGAAGACTCGAGGGACAGCATAAATGTCACTTCCAGGTAAAGTCTGATGAGCGATATTTTTCCGGTCGTGTCTGTTTCCATCCACGAATTAACAACATCAGAGATGATGCGTTCCGGAAGAAAATAAAAAGCCATCAGCGCAAACATCACCAGCGCAAACGGAAACAGTTTTACACTCTCATTCAGGACCTGCACGACAGCAACCGCCCCCCACCTGATAACGGACAGATAATGCTGTCTCTTATAAATAATTCGCATAAACACCCTCTCTTCGGTATCGGTTTACAGAAATACACAGTTGCGCTTACGCCACATCAGATAGCCAAAGTTCTTCTTCGTGTTGGGTGGATTTTTCCCGGTTTCCCAGCGCATCACACTGCGCCCGAACGGGTGGCACTGCCCGCTGTCCGGATACATGTTCACCATCTGATAACGCCAGCGCTCTTTAGGGAGAATGGGCGACGGATATTCAAAGCAGACGGCGGTATTCTGCCCGATGGTCTCCATAATTTGCCCCTGCCGGTGCAGTTTGAAGGCCATCCGCTCACTGACCAGCAGGGAGGACTGCAGCGGACTGGATTCGTTACTCACCCAGCCGTTAAACGGATACATGGAGCCCTGAGAGCCTGCACACCAGAACAGGACATCCAGCGGTTTATTGAAGGTGCTGGCAATGGCATCTGCCGCGCAGGCCCCCTGGGCTATGGGATTGGCAAAAATTACCGCTTCCGGATTGAGAATGCTGGTCAGGCTGCTGTCCGTCCACGTGGGGTCGATTTCGGAGAGGTACGCAATGTCCAGGTCACCGCCCTCCAGACACCCCATCGACGTGATGATATTCAGCCAGTACGTGAGCGGGTATTTGTACCAGTGAACGTGGTAGAACGCCCCGTTCACCTGTTTATCCTCCTTCTTCGCCGTACCCTGTGCCGTTTTCCCGAAGGCCGGCAGGCTGAACCCCAGATTCACCATGCAGCCCGGAGAGCGGGTGACGTCCGTCAGCGCCATTGGCTCCCAGTAGCCAATCGCCAGTCCGGGACGCTTAAAAATGGGCGGCGGCGCCGGACAGAACTGGAGCGGCATTGAGGGATTGGCCGTATCCGGCAGCTTTCCCTGACTCACTTTTGTACTGCCCAGCGACAGCGGAAAGATGCAGCTCCAGCAGATATCCGTGATCGGGTTTACAAAACGACTTTCACAGGCCGCATCAGCCGATACCGTGGGGACATGACCGGCCAGCAGAATCAGTACACACAGCCACAGATACCGTTTCATTTTCTGCCGTCCTCCGCCGGAATAAATTCCACTTTCAGGAAACGCCCGTCTTTTGCGGCCGTCACCCTGGCCGGCACCTGGTCGATCCCGAGGCGCTGACACAGCACCCCGTTCTGGTCAAAGTAAATCCGGCTGTCCAGCGCCTTCTCCATCTCAGGGATACTGCCCTGCACCAGAATAATTTTGCTCTCCAGCGTCGGCGGCGTCTGGCGTTTCATCCACGACACCTGTTCCGGATCATCGCCGTTAATGAAATACAGCGTCTGGTTAAAGGGCACATACTGCAGCGGATTCATCACCTCCCCCTGACGGGCAAACACCCGTCCTTCGTTATCCCGGATATCGGCCGCCAGTCTGACCGACGGATCAAACAGCCGGCTGCGGTATTTCTCCGCGCGCCCGATACCCGGCACCGCAGGCGGTCGCAGGCTGTTGTGGATCACCCGCTCCTTAAAGGCCTCCATCCGGCGGCCCATCTCACCGGACTGCTGCAGGGCTTCCAGCCGGTGCATAATCACCGCCAGCATGTCCGGCTCCTGCACCGGCCACAGATCGCCCCAGGTGCCCAGGTCTGCGGCCGCCACGCTCTGCCCCCATATCAGCAGGGCTGTCAGCCCCCGCCATTTCACGGCTCTGCCCTCATACGCCGGGCAATATCCTGCTGGATCTCCCGGGTGATATCCGGCGCGCCCTGTACCACCGCCGGTGAAACCAGAATGACGGCATGGTGCTCCCGCTGCCACGCCTGCAGGCTGGCCTCCAGGGCCGCATTAAAGCGCCCGGACAACGCTTTCGACTGCGCTTCCGTCAGTTTTTTCTGGCCGGCGCTGTCAAAAAACGCATCCACGGTCTGTTTCATGTTGAATGCCACCGTCACCGGCGTGTTCAGCCGGACTATCCCGTAACTGATGGCGGCGTTAAGTACCACCATCCCCAGGCATCCCGGTATCATCCACAGCCCGTCACGCTTACGCGCTCCCGTGCCGTCAGTCTGTTTCTGCTTTGTACTCATAAGTTCCCCTGAATGTCTCATGCTCCTGCAGCCAGGCCTCCAGCGAGGCCATCTCCGGTCCTGACTTTTTCCACGCCAGCTGCCAGACCGCCTCGTGAATACTCAGCCCCTCTTTCCGCTTCTGCTGTACAAACTCAAAATCAGGACCGTCCGAGCTGTACATGGCGCGGCTGAGCGGGTCGACAAACAGACGGTGCCAGGAGGAATGGTTTTCCACCTGCAGCAGGAACGAGCTGAACCACTGGTCTTTCGCGGCGCCAAATTTCTCAATCATCTCCCGGTGTAGCTGCGGGAACTGATCCGGATACAGCTGGTTGTATTTCGCGAATTCTTTGGCGCTCTGTTTGAGGATAATTTTGTAGGAAGAGTTACCCCATGCCGCGCGGGCGGCGCTGGACGCCTTGTCGGAGTCAAAGTCGACGATATTCTGCGTGATGGTGATATACGCGCCGGTGTGACGGCGGGCAGTACGGTAGCCTTTTTCGATGAAGTCCCCGACCTTGCGGTTTTTGAAGTCCAGCAGACGCCAGCCTTCGTCGATCACGTTCAGCTTTTTGAGGTTACGCGGCGTGCGGTACATCCGGTTTTCGATGTAGATAATCAGGGAAAACATCACCGCAACCAGCAGGGACGGGCGGTCTTCCAGGCCACCCAGCTCCAGCACCACCATCCTGGCATCATCGCGCAGGGAGGGTTCATCGGAGTTGAAGTATCTGCCGTAAGTGCCTGCTGCCGTGTACTGGTTCAGCAGGACAATCATTTCATCCAGGCGGCTGCGGATACCGGGTGACTCCGCATACTGTTCGCTCGTGCGGGCGTTTTCCAGAAAATCCACCACGTCATCAATACGCGCCCGGTTCTTTTTTGTCAGCCAGGCTGCCCTGACCGCCTGCAGCAACAGGCCCTCATGGACTTCGTCAAGGTTGCCGTTGGGGCTGGCCATCACCGACAACTGGTCGCGGATACGTTCGGCCGACTGGTCAATATTGGTGATATTGGCGAAGGGGTTAAAACGCAGGGTCTCCCCGTCCAGGTACACCCCGCCCATATTTTCGCACAGGGACTTGTACCCGTCCCCCATGTCAAACACCACTGCAAAGCCGCCGGAATCCAGCACGCTGCGGATAAGCGGCTGTATCAGCCCGGTCTTGCCCGCCCCGGAAGTTCCGCAGACCGCCATGTTGTAGTTGGTGTTGTTCATTCCCCGGAAGAAAATATCAATAAAGGCCAGCTGGTTACGGTAGGTCGGAGCCAGCAGCCCGGCGGGCGTCAGCGGGTTATCCGCCACCAGGGGCATCAGGTTGGTCACATTGAAGCTCTCCGCCCGCTGCACCACACCGGCTTCCTTCAGCTGCTTAAACAGTCCCTTCCCGGCCATAAAGGGCAGGCAGGCCAGGAAATTACGCATGTGGTTAAAGCGCGGCGAAATCAGCTCAAAACCGTTTTTACGGAAACTGTTCAGGATATCCTGCTCCGTTTCCAGCGCCGTTTCCTTGTTGTCGCGGCAGAACGCCGTGATATTGAAAAAGTAGGACACCACCGAGGACTGGTTCGACGCCAGGCGCTGGCGCAGGTCTCCCCACTCCTTCGCTTCCTTCTCCACGGACGGGAACCATTTGGCGTAGGAGGTCTTCGACTTCTTCTCCAGATCCATGTACTTCAGGTTCGCTTCGCTGTGGGTCTTCACCTGGTCTTCCACCACCAGGGTCAGCGTCAGAATGAACGGACAGGAGATGGACAGCTCCGGGTTCAGCAGATTGCTGTAATTATCCGCCGAGTTCCACAGGAAGGCGATTTCCGGGTTACGGGCCAGATGAAAACTCATGATGCGCGCGGTGCTGTTTTTCCCGTTATCGCGCAGTCCCAGCGTCAGGTAATCCTGCCTGACCTTCAGGTCAAAGGAGTCGTCCACGCACTGGTAATTCAGGTCGGAATACGGGTCCAGCCGGCGCCGGGTCGGATGGATGGATTCCGGATTGTGATTAATCATCTCCCCGACAATATTAATAAATGCCTTCGCATCAACGGTCTGTGTGCTGATGTATGCCCCCTGCAGGGAAGCCCGGATAATCTTCACCAGGTTTTCCATCTCCAGGATATCGGCCCGGCTTTTTTTTCTGGAGGGCGCGCAGTATGAGATGAACACCCGGTAATGGCGCAGGGTCAGGGGCAGGTTCATTCCTTCCGGTAACGGAAAGTGAGTCTCTGCGGCTTTCATGTAGTAGGCGCGGGTGATGGCGTTGAACCGCTCCGCCTGCTCACCGGACCAGGAGAACTTCCGCAGCCCGTACTCAATACGCTCCCCGACCAGCTGGCTGGACATCAGGTGGACACACAGGGGTATCCCGCGCGGCAGTTTGGTACGCAGCAGATGGTCAAGGGAGAGCGCAATGGTCTCGTTAGCGCCGTTGACAGGCGTGGCTTCCAGCATAAAGCCCATCGTGGCGTCATTCATGAACAGGCCGGACTCCTGGTTATAGTCCCGGTACGGCAGCAGACGGCTGAACTGCGGGAAGCTCATCTCGCCGAGGATCTGATTGGCCTGTGCCGATTCATCCGGCAGCTTCAGCGCGGTCAGCAGCGAGTTGGCCGCCTGAGTGACAGTATCAAGCAGGTTCTTCACACGAACACCTTAACCTTAAGAAAAACAGAATGTTGAAACGGGAAGCGCGAACAGACAGAACAGGAAGACTGCTCCCTGCCACTGCAGAAGAAACAGTCCATTCCACTGCCACTGATAAAACAACCAGACGGAAGGAGCCAGCAGAGCAAAAACATGAAGACCTGCAGCGACCCCGGTCATGATGGCCGTTGCCTCCCGGCGCACCACGGAGTTCAGGAGAAAAAGCCGCAGCACGGTCACCACAACAGAGCCTGTTACCAGCAGCGCCTGTAATCTCATTCACTTCCAGGATTCAGCAGAAAGCGGATGCTTATGCAGGAAATATTCATTCACAAAGGAAAGACTCCAGTACACCAGGAGAAAACCGGCCACGCCGTAACGCTGCAGATAAACCTTCATTCTGATTTATCCCCGCCGACAAACTTCCGGATGGCATCCTGTTCACGCTGACGGGTTGCAAGCTCCTCCACTTCATTACTGCTCTCCCACCAGAGACGCAGGATGTCGTCTTCATCCCGTCCGGTCAGCGTTTTCCCGGACAGCAGGCGGCGGAGCAGCTCCCGGCGAACGTCTGCGGTATCTTCCACCCGGCGCAACAGCCACAGCAGTGTCTGACGACTGAGCGCGATATACCTGTCCAGGCAGAAGAACATAAAAACCAGATAAATCAGACAAACGCATATCACGACACACAGCGTGTATTTCAGGAGCAGGGAGGTACTGAATAACGCAGTAATCACACTCAGTACGGCGGTAATTATTGAGAGGAAGCCCAGGTTTTTAAATACCCGCACCTGTCGTCGGTATATCCGGTCATGTTTATCAATAATGGATTCCATTTTTTCAGCGTCTGATTTATGCATAATGCCTGCCCTGTTTTTCCAGAAAAGACTGGCATTCGACACACAACGTCACGCCAGGAAATATTTTTCGCCGCGCCTCCGGAATGGGATTACCGCATGCTTCACACCGGTAAACCGGAATACCTTTACGGTTTACTTTCTGCCGTATCCGGTTTATTCCCGTCACGGTCAGTTGTTCTGTCACTGAATATGCCTCATCGGCTTCATCGCTCATGGAATATGTCTCCTGACACGTTCTGACACGCTACCGCCCGTCCCTTTTCACGCACAGGGCACTCGTTTTACAGGCAGGTTTTGAATACAGAAAGCCGGCCGGCATTGCCGGCTGATATCTGACTGACGCGTCAGTTAATTAATCCGTGGCTTTCCCCACACGGACGGTTTAATGACAAAAAATACGCCGGACGGCTGATGGTAAATATCCTGGCTGTCAATATAGGGCGCTATCCATAACGCCGCCGTCTGCTCCCTGGTTCTCAGTGGACGGGGCGGCACCACAGGAGAGACCGTACTGACAGCCGCCACCGGTTTCACCTCCCGGGCAGCCGTAAACAGCGGGTGTGGTGCCGGCGGTTTCTGCCCGGAACGCGGGGCGGCCACGGTCTTTGCGACGGGTAGAGTGACGGTACTGACTACCTGTACCGGCGTCGTGCGAAAGTTACCCTCAGCCAGGCGCGGCAGTGATACCGCACCCGGCTTTACCGTCTCAGGTTGCTCCTGTCTTTTCGCTTTTTCATTGGCCTGCTCCATCGTCATACAGGTGTCTGACGTGGTGGCGGTACATTCAAAGTCGGAGTTCGTTCCGGCGCATCCGGACAGCAGAAGCGCGCCACAGAAAGGGATCAGGCATGAAATCCGGTTCATGATTTCGCCCCTTTCTTATTCTCACGCAGCAGCTTTTTGATTAATTCAGACAGAACACATGTTTTCCCTGCGCCAGGCATTCCGGTAACTGAAAAATTATATTCCTGTCGTGAGAAATTATATTCCCGGCGACCGGAGAGTATTATTTTTGTAGTGCAGTTACTGATAACATATTTCACAAAATCATCCTGCACGGATTCATCAGGAACTGAAATAACATTACGTATGTTCATTTTTATCACCCTCTTTTTTAGCCTCTTTATTACCAGAATAAGAAACCTGCCCGTTTGTATTTACTTTTAAAGTCCGGATTTCGTTTTCTTTATCAATATACTTCAGGTTGTTTGTCGCTGTGTCATACGCATATGTCAGTGGATTGTGACGGTACGGCCGGTCTCCGATCATTACTGCCACCGCGGTATACAACAGCGCCAGCATCCCCCATAACAGCCATCCCGTTTGCGACAGGGACTGGTCGATATCTGCCGCGTATTCTTCCGCGCCGGTTATTTTTAGCGGACAGTTTTCCGTCAGATTCAGCGGTACAGGTGACGACACCGTGAAAGCCGGGTCAGGGCAGTCCCGGACCGGAAACATCCCGGACGGGGCCATTGCCCTCACCCGTCCGATTTCCTGCGCCATCTGTTGTCCCGGCGTGGTATCCCCCGTCCGGAAGAGCAGAATGACAACAATGGCTGTTGTGGCCAGCGGCCAGATAACGGCATATTTCACGCCCCATATCAGCCAGCGCAGAAGACCGGCAATACGATATAAAACGGCACGTCCCTTCAGGTTGTTCAGCCGGTTATTTCCCATTTACATGTCCTCCCTGGCTGCCGGACATAAACTGCTGTGGATTCAGGTCACCCAGCTGCTTCAGCATCTGGTCGGTGTTAAAGCCGTTCATATGGCTGTCGACTGACGGAGGTATAGGCACCGGGCTTTCCGCATTTTCATCCTCCTTCCGGTGACGGGCCTGCTCCTGTGCCATTTCTTCCACGGTTTTCAGCTGAAAACCGTCCTGAAACACCACGGTCACTTCATTACCGGCACCAATCGGGATCACCGGGTGATACTGCTCGGCACGTTTGATGTAATAATCACTGAGTGTCTGTGCCGCTTTCGATGCACCACCACCAATCCCCATTCTGAACACATCGCCCGCGCCGTAAGTCGCAGTGGCCCCCAGCCCCACCGCCTGCTGGGATGCCCGCTCCATCCCCTGGCCGATACCGTCCACAAAACCGGCGCCCCACGCCCAGCCGAGGATTTTGCCATTACGCATCACCACTTCACCCTTGATGCCGTTCTTTCCACGGAAGCTGACATGTCCCTTAACCGACATGTCGATGGTTTTGCCGTCCTTCAGGCAGCTGATATTACGGGTACGTACTATCGCGCGTTCACTGGACACATCCCCCCAGGCTTCCAGACCCACAAAGCACCCTGTCAGGTCATATGTTTTACTGTTCGGCATCTCCACCGGGCCGGTAATGCGCAACTGCATAGGGACCGTCGATTCATTACCGGTGACGGAGGCATTGGCATCCGCTCCTTCGATCAGCATGGTTTTTGCAAAACTCCCGGACGGGATATACGGCAGGGAGGGACCTTTCTTCGCGGCAGCGTCATAGCTGAACGTTTTACGCTGTATACGGTTCGGCACCGGCACGGACTGGTATGTCACCTGTGGCGGAGGCGTGACGCCATTCCCCGGATAAAAAGCGGTTGGCGGAGGAACGGCTCCCTGTGGCGGGAAGGTCATCGGCGTATTACCCGGCTGAGGTTCTCCTTCCGGACCGGGCGGTGAGACAGGTGTATGCGGCACGGGCTCTCCTGTGGTCGTCACCGGGTTCGCTCCCAGGGCCTTCACCTGTTCGGCCAGGGCGGCGTTGTCCTGCCCCAGCTTCTCAATACGACGCTGGTCGTCACCGCGCTGCTTATTCAGAACATCCAGCTCATGGCGGATTTCGTCGTACTGTTTCTGCATCTGCGCCGCCGTCACCTGCATTTCCGTGGTGGCATGCTGACGAACTTTGTCATCAAAGGTCGTGTCCACCACCCCGGTCATATCCGGTACCGGCTCCTGCTCTGCGGCCGTCCCGTTGCCACTCATGTCGACGTCAGACAGGTAAAGGCCTCCGCCAATGGCAGCGGCAGCCCCCACCGCAACAATCCCCAGCCAGATGTACTGTTTACGCTTTACAACCGTATTGATGCTCGCCATCAGTTGCCCTCCCCGTCACGGATGACGTACACGTCCATTCGTGCGCCGGCCAGTATCTGGCTGACGGGCTGGCTGAACATCACGGCGCGGGTTCCGGGCTGCCAGAAATCACTTTCCCTGATGTTCAGGGCTGACGGCATTTTATTTTCCACAGCAAACCGTACCAGTTTCAGGTGATTGCCGGTCCACACAGCGTCAGCCCGTGCAGACAGACCGGCCGGGGCCTGCAGCGCTTCTTTCGTGACGGGGATCTGATACCAGCCGGCAGGCAGCGTGCCTCCACGAACTGCCTGGCTGACGGCAACCAGCAGGGATTCATAAGGGGTGGCCGTTTCCCATGCGCCAGCCTCCTCCCCGGTTCCGCGCAGGTCGCTGACCAGTTGTACGGTGCGTCCGGCACCGGCCCGGGGGACGGCCCGGACGGAAAAGTTCAGCCCGCGCTCCGTCTCCAGAATGAAGGTGAACGGCTTTTTACTGACCGTGGCCACCACCACGCCGCCCGTGCCTGTCTGCTCACTGTTTGTCAGCATGCCGTCCAGACCGCTGACCGCAGTGATACGGTCACCCGGTACCGTAAACAGGTTCGGGTCGGTGTTGCTGACAGCAATGTTCGCCTGACCGCCGTTAGCCAGGGACACCACCACCGGGGCCAGCGTACCGGAACCCGACGCCATCACCAGACCGGAAAATAACCATCCGGCCGCCAGTAAAAATGGCTTATACGGCTTATTTTTTCTCATCGTCAGTTTCCCCGAAATTATCCAGCCAGGTCACGCCGTTTTCCCGTTTCAGAATAAGAATGTAATGTTTGATGTCGGTAAACGGTTTTGAATCTCCAATCCAGGTTTTCAGCACACCGCGAATTTCCACGCGGCCATACTGTGGCCAGACCCTGACACTGGTCTGGAAAAAAGCGGAGTTAACGTTGTCGGCCTTAATTCGTCTCGCTTCTTCTGCCAGAATGACTTTCATTTGGTTCTGTGCGCCCGAACGAATATATTGCAGAAGTGCCTGGTGTGACGCGTCGACGGTTTCTGACGACACATTCAGACGCAGGGCAATAAACGACAGCGCCATCTGCTGTAAATAAGAGGCATCGGCACTGTTCTGTGACACCGCAAAGGACGCGTTAAATCCCATAGGAGTGACCGCCGTGCGTTGCTCATTCTGCAGCCGGTAGTTATTAATACCCTGAATGACATTCACGGCCAGACTGAGCACAATCAGCAGGGCCATAAAAATAAAACTTATTGCCAGTACGCGGCTGGTACTTAAACGGGCGCCGTGTTCCATATACTCATCCCGGAATAATGATTACTTAATCCACTGCCGGAAACACGAATCGGGAACGTTATGAAAAATACCGCGAAGCAGGGCTGTCGGCATATACCAGTAAATCAGGTCACGCAGCCAGGAGCTTCCCCGCCCTTTTTTCAGTTTTCTTATCCCGAAATAAACCAGAACCGCAGCGCTGATGCCGAAAAGTTGTTTTGATGTCATTAATCCCCAGCCAATACAGACAGCAGCAGGAATTAATTCATCCACCGGCAGGCCAAACCAGCGGCTCTGGTTGGTCAGTGTTTCCGGGAAACGATATTTCCTGAGTTTATTCTCGTCTCCCGACATGGTCTTATTTCCTGTCAGAGGCCGACGACAGCCATACCAACGGCAATAAAGACCGAGATGATGGCAAAACCCGCCAGGAATTTGACGTTCTTGGTCATCATGTACATCACGGCACCGACCAGCACTTCCGCGAGAATAACCCACTTGACGGCGCTGGAATCCTTACCAAATGTCGCCTTGACCGTACCGTTACCGCTGGCCATCAGGTCCTGCGAACCGCCGGCAGCCATTGCCAGTTGCGGGAAAAAGAATATCAGTACTGCCGCCGGGATCACTGCGCGGGCAAGTTTCAGCAGGTTCAGACGTGTGAACGTAGACAGAAACGATTTCTTTTTAACGGGCGCAGAAGCACCCTGAACACTTAAAATAGCGCTCATATGGTTCCTCTTTTGAGTAATATCAACTATGAATATGAAAGTTAAATCTCTTTAAATGTGGACTCTGTTTCTTCAATTACCTCCCTGAAAATTTCTTCATTATAGAAATCCGGATATCGTTTCAGATGATCCCTCAGACGAATCTGAACTTCTATTGTTTTACTTCTTCCACTCCGATCTTTAGCCCTGATAAGACGGTTATTCGTATCTTCATCGAGATACACTGAGACAGTTCGACTTATCCCCTCTCTTGCGTTTCTCCTCCTCACAAATTCACCTCTGCTTACACGACTAATAAACTTATGATTACACGGAAAACGGCAAAAAAAAACACGCCAAAAATGGCGCGCCTTAATTAACATTCACTTAACACAATAAAATTCACGAATAATGTCTATCAATGATATTATTTTACCTTTAGAAATACATGATATTCTGAATGAATCGAAAGATTCATAATTCCTTTTAATTTTACGCTTAACAGGTTTGATTCTGTCTTCTGATGCTCTGATAGTAATACCTAATTCTTTAGCTATATTTGCGTGACTAACTCCTAATGTATAAAAAGAAAAAACAAGCAAAGTTCCGGGGGACAGTTCGTTCCAGAATGATTCAGTTCCTGAGAGAGACAAATTTTTAGTTTTTGTGTCAGGAGAAAAAAATGGATGATCTGGAAATAAATTTATCTGCCACAACACAATTATCTCATTATTATCGAATGAAATATTCTCCATTCTTATCTGATAAATTTCCCCATGAAAATTAAAACGCCGGCAAAAAGCAGCTCCATGTCCAAGCGACTGACATTCAAGTTCCAGGGATGACAGAAAAACTTCAACCCCATAACGATTATAACTATCTCCCGAAAGAGGCTGATCCTCTTTAGAGAAGAGTTCAATAAAGGCTCCATTTGCGTAAATGATTTTCCGACTTTGATTACGGACGCAAACAGGGACTGGTGAGTTTTTATAGATATCCTGAATACTCAGAATGTATTTATTTACAGATTGACTGGCGAGTGTTCTTTCTCTACGATCCGTCGGACACATAGGAACCTCCTCAAAGGATTCTATGGACAGTCGATGCAGGGAGTGACAGCTCCCTGTATCGGCGATTTAACTTGTTTTTTTAACGTAGCGTTAACTACAAAGACACTATATTGTTTTCAGCCTTAATTTGTCACTATATTTTTATAGATCAACATACTTTTATTTAAACTAAATCAGGATTTAATCCCGCTATTATTCTTCATTTTCATGGAAAAATCTTTCCATCTCTGAAGATACTTTTTCTTTGATATCTTCAACCATATTTGCATATTCAAATTTTGGATTTCCGGCGACATGAGGGCTGAGAGATCCTATACCTAAAATTTTGGCTACGGATGACTGTGTTTTAAGTACATTTTCAAGTAATACTTTATTGAATTCTGTCTGATTAAATGGCGACTCCTTACGCTCCATTTGTGCCTCATAGACACGAAGCCCTAATTCCAGCAACATCGAAGATGTACCAGAAAAACTGATATCTTTATCTCTCGCCCCTTCCTGGCGTCGTTTTTCCACAATAGCAGTTATTTTATTGTGTACCTCATTACTTATATATACATTGACTTTAGCCATTCACTATCACCTTTTTTCCGCAACGAATAAGAACATTATAAACTCCGGATTCAGGAGCACTCTGTAAGGGGTAACACCCCTGGCAGCGCCCCCAGGGGTGTTACTTAAAAACAGGCACAGCGACGCTAGCAGCGCCCCTGATATAATGCAATGTTTTTTATAAAAATAGTCAGTACTACCCCTGTATAGCGTCGTCATAGCGGTGCCGGCGACGTGCCTGCACCGCTATTTAATACATTAAAATAAATTAAATTACATTATTATGAACATAACTCACTGTTACTAAAAACAAATCAGAAAAATTTTAATTTTGCGTGGGGTGTGGTGCTTTTGGTGGTGAGGACGGCAAATTTGTTGAGTATGGAGTTGGAGTGGGTTAAGTTATTACCGGATGACTACGCAAGAGGCAAATTAATGTATAAATGGCTCCTGTCTGTCCTCCTGGTATTAATGAGCACGGTAGTCCATGCCGCTGACTGTTTTGATCTGGCCGGGAGAGACTATAAAATAGATCCGGATTTACTGCGGGCGATTTCATGGAAGGAATCCCGTAACCGGGCTAATGCCGTCGGTATTAATCCGGTTACGGGATATGGCTCGGGGTTAATGCAGGTTGACTCTCAGCACTTTAACGAACTGGCTCGTTATGGAATAAAACCGGAACAACTTGTCTCCGATCCCTGCCTGAATATTTACACCGGAGCTTATTATCTGGCAATCGCATTCAGAAAGTGGGGGGTATCCTGGACAGCAGTCGGAGCGTACAACGCCGGATTTAAAAAGACTCCCCTTCAGGATGCACGTCGTCTGGACTATGCGACTGATGTACACCGAATCTGGATCGCGATAAAACAAAGTAAAACCAGGCAGACTCCCGCCCGATGATCCCCTTTTTGTATCCGGCAAGCAGAAGAAGGGATAATATTATCAACCGAAACCCATATATTTTTTATGCCGCATAGCAGAATGGAATAAACACAGAAATGTAATACTGACTGCCCGGAATCCCGCGAAACGGGAACCCGTTATCATATCTTCTTCCACCCTGTCAGATCCGTTTTTATCGCTGGCACATAAATGACAGAAAACGATGAAGTCTGTTGATTAAAATGGGATGTTACAGACAATCTGACAATGTCCGGGAAGAATAACATAAGTAAAGCCCCGAAAAATTTTCGGGGCTTTACTTATGTTATTATGACTTACATTCACGAAACTGTTCAGCAATCATCCACAGCGCCTTGTTTAACCGGATATCACCATTAATACCGGTAACTGCCCTGATCCGGGTGTTTTTTCCGGGGCATTCCTGCCGGGTAACCCACTCTTCATCATATTCTTCTGTACACGCTGATATGTTGTCCACAGGTCATTTTGTTTATCTTCCCGACGACGTGGAGTAATTATTTATTCAGGAGAAACAGGGATTTTATTTTCGTCCTCATATCTGACAGTCAGTGCCGCTTTACCAAACAGATATTGCTCATCCTGATTAAGTATCACTGACTTCATTGACTCCATATTTTCGGTGGCTTTATCGAAGATCCCCATAACCTCATAATCCCCCTCAATCACCTGCCCAACAATATCTCCCTTGTGTGGCACACGTATTTCACCAAAATGATCCGCATACCAGTCCATTTGTACAGATAAATCTGAACAGCCCGGGAACCATCTGATAACTTGACGAACCGTCATGAGAATTGAGCAAAATAATTTCCGGAACCTCTTTCCCATTAATCTGTCATTCACGACGAAAACGCAGCATATGTTTACTGTATTCCCGGCGACTTAAATCACGTACACGACTCTGGCAGGCAAAGAACGACTGAAAACCTTCCTCACGTAACCTGTTGATGATATTAATGGTTGGAATATAAGTATAACGTTCGCTCCGGGATTCATGTTTGTCTCCGGAAAAAACTGAAGGCACAGTCTGCATTAATTCAGCGTCAGCCAAAGGACTCTCACGACGAATGGAATTCTGTCTACCAAAACGGGAAGCGAGTCTCATAACGTATTCCTTATATAATTAATGAAAAAATTCTGAAGAAAAAGCAGTGACCGGAGACACCGCCATTTCCGTTAACACTCAAGTAACAAAAGCGGGTGTTATTCAACAACGCTCCCCTTTAATCCCCTCGGTGAAGCCGGTGATCCAGTCACGTACAGACCGGATAAAACCATACTGAATACCGTAATGATCTGCGGCTTCCTGACCATACGCGACACTCATGGCCGCACGATCAGCAGCGGCTACCAGCTGGCTTTTCATTTTTTCCACCATCTTTCAGTAGATTCAAAGTTACGCATGATATCTCCTTTCGATAACGGGGCGGGGATATTCCCCGCCATCCGGGTCACTTCCTGAGTTCAGTTCCGGCAAACTGCGCCATCAGGTGAAGCATATGTGCTATTTCATCCACTTTTTGCTGCAATGGCGGCGTTGCCACCGGGATGAGCCGGATTTGTACCTCCAGCTGATCCATCAGCCGGGCGGTCTGCGTTTCCAGACGGGCTTTATCAGGGAAGTCGCCCGGGCCTCCGGTTCGTCAGCTTGTTGGGTACCTGCCAACGTTCGGCCTCGCGCACATATACCGGGTTTTCCCGGACGATGAACCAGATTTCATACATCACGTTGTACAGCGGCTCATCACTGTCGCGCAGCCAGTCCAGCGACGTCAGCGAGGTAAACCGCGTCCGCCACTGCCAGAACCCCTGCGCCAGCTCCCGCGCGTCAAACTCGTCAGCCCAGCGCGTATACCAGGCATTGACGGTTTCCGGCGACTGAAAGTTAAGCTCCGTCATGGCCTGCCCCAGCAGGTTCTGGCGCAGCAGCCAGGCATGTTCCAGCGCTTTTTCCTCCCGGCGCATTTTGCGGTTAAAGGCGATTTTCTCACGCTGCATCCGGCGATCTGTGCGCGCGTGTATCACCTCCGGGAACAGTTCGGCCTGCACATCCACGGAGAGTGGTAGCGGGCAATACTCCCCGTGACTGGAGATGAGGCGATCCAGCGCCTCTTCCACCTGTTTCAGGCTGGTCAGCCGGTTCTTCGGCTCCCAGTTCAGACCGGGAATACGCTGTGCCACTGTCGTGTTAATCCGGCTGCTGCCGCTCAGCACGCGCAAAAAAGTACGCGCATGTGGCAGGGCGGGCAGACGTGCTCCACGGCGGCGGGATTCTTCCACCGTCAGAATGGCCTGTAATGCCGCCTGACGGGCTGGCTTCAGGGTAACCAGGGCGTGTGAAGAGTGGATCATGCTGCGCCCTCCATCGCCAGAACGCTGATGATGCTGGCCTGACTGTAACCATCGGCATCAAGGTGAGCCACCAGGCTGAGTGTATGCGTGATAACCTCCGGCGACCAGGCTGGCAGCGTGCGGATAACAGAGAACGGGCGACCGCTGACCGGAATAAAGACCACCATCCAGGACGGGCTGATATCCCCGGGACTGCATACCGCCAGGCTGAAATTGCCGCGGGATGGCGTGAAACGGATCTGCACCGGGAAAAAACCACCAAACTCACTGCGATATTCGCCGTTCATGTCCCAGCCTGCGGGACATGTCAGGTCACGCATCGCGGCGTGGGTCAGTTCACGGCGCAGGTCTTCGCCGCCGTCGCGCCAGTCTTCGAATTCCTGGGGGATCATTGTACTCAATACAGCGGGGGTAATAATGTTACGCATCATTTTCTCCTTGCTGCCGCCCCCGAAGGGCGGCCTCCGTTATCAGGCTGCATCGGGCAGGGTGTGGTGGCTGTCTGCATCAGCACTGCCGTTTTCGGTATCAGATACGTCGTTTTCTGCATCAGGGGCGCGCATCCAGACAGGCACCCAACGGTTGTCACGCATTTTGTCCTCTGCCAGTTCAGCCGCATCACCCTTCTTCATCTTCTCCGCATCCCGCGCCGCGCCTGTCAGTCCGGCCTCATTCAGCGCGGCGATGATTTGCGGTTTTTTAAGGCCAGTGAAGAAATCGGCCTTCGTCGGTTGCCACCAGTCGCGCAGATGGAAAGCGAGCGCGATTTCCAGCTTATCGAGCGGACTGCGGGTGGTGCCTCCGGCGCCGCGCATCTGCATACCGTCAAGACTGCATGCGGTGCAGAAACTGAGCAGGGCGGTAAGGTCTTTGGCGCTGAGGGTGAAAAAGGTGGTGAAGTCCTGTGTCCAGCCCTCCGGTAGCAACGTTTCAAGACGTTTTCCCTCCTGCGACAGCGTCACAAACGCAACACCGCTCTCGCCGGGCGGCGCATCCTTTGTCAGGGAGTAATGCTTACAGTTCAGGCTGATTTGAGCGGGTCGGTTATACGCGCCGCTGCTGAACACGTTCAGACACAGCGTCCATGCCAGAAGCGCCAGGGATTTTTCCGGCTGCTGCATCAGTGCCGCCTGGACCGACAATGTCCGTTCTGCACACATTCTGGTCAGCAGGGGAACACTGATTTCGTCCACAGGCTCCGGCTGGCGCTCATATACCGGAACCTGATCGGGTTCATCTTCCGTTTCAGACTGCTCACGCAGGCTCACCCCGCGCTGGACACAGATTTCACCGTGACGCCATGACACCACCACGCCGGACTGTGCGCGCATTTCCAGCGTCCATGCCCGGAGTTGTGCCGCGCATTCGATGGCCTCTATCTCTGACTCCATCGTGTCGGTTTCATCGCTGGCGGTCTGGTTTTCGTCGTACAGTTCCTGCAACTCGTCCAGGCGCTGCTGTTCCTGCTCCGTGTAAACCGCGTCAGGCTCATCCTGAATACGGTACACTTCGGTATCCTCACCATAGCGGCTGACAGGCTCCATCCGTCCCGCGCACCATGCCCAGCCCTCGGCCTCTTTCAGGCACTCCGCCACCCACTGAAGTTTTTCCAGCAGGGCCGTATCCAGCGCCAGTTTGTCCACAAAACCGCCCTGTTCGTCGCTGAACAGGTCTGCGCGGATTTCATCGCCGGAGAAAGCTTTTTCACCGACAAACGTATATTTGCTGTTGTTGAGGGTGGAAACCTGACTGTCGGTGATCAAATTACGGATCACGCGCACTTCCGGTTTATTGTTCCAGCCCTCTCGACACGCCGCCTCGTACACCTGCACCTGACGGTCGGGATTGTCCTCCAGCGCCAGCGCCTGACAGTGCTCCGTGGTGATTTTGTCCGCAGCCAGCGCTTCCAGGATAACCGGAGCCAGCCCCGCGAGTTTCAGCATCCGCTGTACGTGACGGGGCGAATAGCCCAGCAGATCGCCAGTCTGTGCAGGAGTTTTGCCTTCCGCTGCCATCGCGCGGAATCCCGCAATTTGTTCGGCAGGGTGCATTTCCAGATGCTGCCCGTTCTCGGTCAGTGAAGCGGCGGTCGCCAGATTATCCGGCACAACCTTCACGCGGACAGGCCAGTCCGGGTGGATCGTGTTCTCAGTGGCCAACAGATTCATCGCCGCCAGACGGCGACCGCCAGCGGCAACACCGTACAGGCCGTCAGGGAGGGCGTGAACAACCAGATTCTGGAGCAGTCCAATCCCTTTAATAGAGTCCGCCAGTTCGCGGACGCTCTCTGTGGAATACGGCACGATACGCACGTTCTGCGGGGATTTGACCAGTGCGGACAGCGGTACGTGTTGTTCTTCGGTCTGCGCCAGCACCGCCGACAATACGGTGTTACTGGCACTGGCGGCGTTTTTCGCCTTACGGCTGGTTTTTACTGCGGATTTTGCATTAGAATTGGTAACTGACATTATTGATACTCCTTCATGATATTAATAATTGTCTGCCGGACGTGTTCCCGTCCGGCACCTCTTACGGCTTACTGCGTTTTACGGATACCGTGGCTTTCGATACAGCGGTTGAGCCAGTACTCGCCGCCCGGTTCAAAATTCCAGCCCCGCCAGACCATTTCGCCGTCCTTACGCACAACCAAGCGAAGGTGCGTCCCCTGATCGTCTTCAATGGCGACATTCTGATACTGTGCTGCCACCGCTTCGGCCTGTTCGTGGGTGAACGTGCCATCAGGCAGGGATTTCAGTGGGCTCATGATGTTGTCTGTCATCGTGTTCTCCTGGATAAGCCCCGTCAGACGGGGCATCAGTGAAAATTTACCGAGTCAAAAGGGAATATCATCGTCGAAGTCATACGCCGGATCGGGTTGCGCTGGCGGCTGCTGCGGTGCTGCTGCGTTTTTCCCTTTTGCTGCATTTCCCGCCCCTTTTACCGCTTTGCCTTCTCCCTTTGCCGCCGTAGGTGGGGTCTGAGGCTCCTGCTGTGGCTGGCTGTTGTGGCGACCGAGCATCTGCATGGTGCCGCCCACGTTAACGATCACTTCGGTGGTGTATTTGTCCTGACCGGACTGATCGGTCCATTTGCGGGTGCGTAACTGGCCCTCGATGTAGACCTGAGCACCTTTACGCAGATATTCACTGGCAATTTCAGCGAGCTTGCCAAACACGACAACACGGTGCCATTCGGTGTGTTCGCGCATCTCCCCGTCCTGCCTGACACGCCATGTTTCTGACGTGGCGAGGGTAAGATTTGCCACCGCGCCCCCGTTGGGCATGTAACGTACTTCCGGGTCCTGCCCGATATGACCGACCAGAATAACTTTGTTTACGCCACGTGCTGCCATGATAAATCTCCTTAATGCGTTGTTTTGACTTTAAAAACCATCACCCGTTGAGTTTCGGGAGCCGCGGTTTTGACGTTTTGCGGGGACCTGCTGTTCTGTTCCCTCTGGTACTGCCATCACCCGTTTGAGAACCTTCGCCGCAAGGGGCATCACTGCCACGGCCCGACGCACCTGTCCGGGGCAGAACGCAAAAGTTTTTGCCGGCCTTTTACGGCAAAAAGTTTTGTGGGCTGTTCATTTCACCTTGGACAGCCAGTGCGGCGGGTTGTGGCTGTATCAGCCCCCGGCGACAGGGACTTAAACGGGTAACGGCACCAGAAGCGGAGATGAGCAGGAACCCGCCGCAACGTCGGGACGCGGCACGCGAAACGGCGTTGCGCCTTACAGCCCGGCAGCCTTACCGCCGGGGTGCGAAAAGCGCAGGAAACGGCGCGCCAGGGGCGGCGTGACCGGAACGGTCGCAGCAAGCCTGCCGTTGACGTTGCGACAGTGGGATGGAAACCCGCTGCCCCGAAGGGGCCGGGCAGAGACAGCGCAGCTGGCTCGGTGCGCAGCATGACAGTCCCGGTTCCCGTCAGGGAAGTCGCCCGGCGTCAGCGAAATCTGTCAGGGAATATCAGCAGCAGAATGAACAGGAACAGGAACAGGAACAGGAACAGGAACAGGAACAGGAACAGGAACAGGAACAGGCAGCGTATTATCACCGGCAGGAAGAAAATCACACACCCCGGCCAGAAAAAAACATCACCCGGCATGCGTAAAATCCGGCCAGCGACAGGCAGAATGCATCAGGAATGGCGCTATTTTTTAACCTCATCCTCTTTTCTGGCATATTCCGGGGCATTCTTGTCCGGGAGTTGCGCAAATACTCCAGCCGCGCCCGGAAATACTCTCTCAAATGCTCAGGCTGTTCTCTGACGACAAGCTCAGCGACCACCGGCATCGCCAGCCTTTCTTTATAGACCACGCCTGAAGCAACCAGGTCAATGGCCACTTTATCCTGCTCTTCTTTAGTTGTTGCCGCCAGATTCAGTCCGGACATCACATCCTCCGACAGAAATGGAAACCGGCTGTAAGTGTACGCCATCAGAGGCAGAGGGGGAAAAGGGCAGGGAGCGGCGCGAAGCGCGGCCCCTGTCCTTCCCCCCGCAGGCGCCAGCCTGCAGGTTTTTTCGCGCGGGCTGACAGGCGCCCTCCCCGCCTGCCATCATGCCTGACTGCTTTTTCCGCCCTGTAAGAGGAAGTGACCACCGGTGTACACGGCGCACTAATATCTGTCAGTAGTTTCCTTCGGTCAGGTTATGCGCCGGGATATTTGTGGAAAGCAGGTATCGCAACGTATCCAGCGCGGTTTCTTCTTCAGCAGCCCTGTCCTGCGTCTGGTAACGAGGAAGGTTCATTCCGGCTTCCATCAGGGGTAAAAGCGTGCGCAGCACATCTTCAGGTACAGCAATCTGGCGCGGTGGGCGCAGTGCGACTAACTCGCGTAATACACCCTCAACAAAATTCTGGCCAATACCATCACGCCAGAGCGCATCACTGTCCGACTCGCCAATGGCGCGCAGTACGGCCTGTATGTCATCAGCGGTCGGATTAAACTCCGCCCCCATTTCCCGCACATCGCCTTCACACCAGATGATGACAGCGATTTTTTCGTGATTCTCATACACTTTCAGTAAGTCGCAGCAGATGGTGCTGACGGTTCCGTACATAACAGACTCCTCTTAAATCAATGAATGACAGTTACAGCGGGGCGGCATCGCCGCCCCGTCGGTTAATCAGTCGAGCGCGGCGTAAATAGCGTTGCATTCAGGGTGAAACGTAATGTGATTCCAGAGCTGGGTATCACGCAGCATATACAGGCGAGTGAGCGCAGCGTTGCCGCAGTCGTGATGCGTCCAGCAACGGCGGTTAATGGCGAGCGAAGTCAGAATAATTCCGGCAGCGTCGGCGCTGACGGTACGATCAAACCAGTTTTCACCGTTGATCATGTGTACCCGATCGCAGTCGGGCATCATGTATCCGCCGCCTTCCGGCAGACGGATAAAATGCCAGAAACCACCGTTGTATTCAGGCATCCATTTTTTCGCCAGGGCATATAACTGTAATTCAGCCAGCATAAAATCGTTGCCGAACATGTACGGCAGGAAAGACAGGCGGTCGGATTCTTCAACGTTAATAACACGCGCACGTTGCTGATTTGAATACTGCATAAAACCTCCGTAATCACATATTCCGCGACACCGGGCGGTGCCGTGCATCCATACCAGTCGGGCGATCAATCGTGGATGCAAGGGCGCAAGGGAAGCCGCAGCCTGACGCGCACGGAAGACGGGAGCTGAAGGGTGAGACCGTGAAACCTGAACGGTCGAACGACCGGAAGATCGCGGCTGACGTGAAGGAAGGACCGGGTGACCGCCGCGTGCACTTTACCCTTGTATCCACGACAGCCCGACTACGATGGATGCACGGCACAGCCCGCACACGACACAGGACTGTCAGAGTGGAAAACCACAAGGCGACGGCCGGCAGGCCTGAGCCGGGTGAATGCGGAGCCGAAAAGGCGACATCCTTTTGCCTGTTTTGCCTGTCGTCCCCGGCATCGTCGCAGTCGCCGGCTGAAAAACTGAAAAAAGAGAAGGAGACCTCCCCTTCTCTTTTCTTTCTCGTTACCGTTTACAGCTTATCGTTCACCGCACACAGCTTATTTAACGGATGTTGCCTGTGAAACTCCGGGCTTCGTTCACCACATCCCGGAGCACGCGGCGGTCAAGCCAGCGGCGGTTCGGTTCCCCCGGGAAGCGCAAACAGTCGGTTATCACGCCGGCGGCTTCGATTTCTTCCTCCGGCTCATTAACCAGCGTCAGCAGCACCGGGCAGAAACGGGCGTTACGTACCAGTACCGCGTCCAGCACCTTATCCAGTCCGTCCTCGTCCTCTTCGTCAAGCCAGTTATCATGGTCGTATTCATCGGCCAGTAACCGCCAGTTCCCGATGCGTTTTTCCATCAGGCGGGACTCGCCGGACGGTGCCAGCGCCGCCGCGATGCGCTTCGTATCCTGGCGGACAATTTCACATACCCGGTCAGCGGACGCTTTCAGGAACGCCAGCAGGTCGGCATATTCGTCCGTGGTCAGCCACTCCTGAGCATACGGAAGGCGAATTTCAGTGCATTCGCGTACCGTGGCAGGGTGCGGATATGCCTGTACCGGGTACAGATGTAACCGGACTGGCGTCCCCGCCAGCCGCTGCGCACTGGCCGTCAGCAGTTGCGCCCGTCCATAATTAAGGGGCTGACAAAGATGCGTCGTCAGTGCCAAGATTTCGGCAGCACTGAGCACACCGCAGACGGCCAGCCAGCCGGGCACCACACCGGGGGCCACCTGCGTCACGCCGACGGTTTCGGGCCAGCCGGACCGGCGTAACAGATTATCTCCGTGGCGCACTATCAGCGTACTGAGCGTGTTTCTCATTGTGTTGTTCCTCTTCGTGTTCATACAGTTGTGATTGATACCCCGCCCGTCACCCGGTACGGGGTGGTACGTTACGCCGCCAGCGCCAGTTGCCTGAGCCGCGCAATATCGACCTGAGCGTCGGCAACGCCGGGGTACTCCTGACATACAAGAGGCCAGGCCTGAGCGTCCTCCGTATCCAGCGCCCGCCCGGCGATATTCGTCACCCTTGCCAGCAGGTCGGCGGGAACACTGACGGTCGGGATTTCAGTCCGTAATCCGGCGTACAGCGCCTGTACCGTGCTGTCTGAAATACCGTCTCCGGTATGTTCGCCCATACCTTTTCGGCCAATCTCACGCAAAATCGCATCGGCCTCCACTTCGGTCATCGCCTGAGTCAGTGACATAACGTCCTGCTTCGTCCAGATCAGCAGGGCAAAACGCTCGTCGTTGCCAAACATGCGTTTCAGCTTTGAGTTCAGTTCTTTACGTGTGCCATACATCATGATTTTCTCCGTTGGTTCAGTGGGGCGGCACCGCCGCCCGTGGTCTCGTCATCTGTCAGTCTTTAAAACACTCATTGAGCATCAGGCTTTCGTTGTACGCTTCATCCAGCAGGGTGTTGATACGCCGCAGACTCTGCCCGGCCAGTCGTTCAGTAAGTCCGTGACGCTGCCAGTGATAACGCTCTTCCAGCACTTTCAGGGTGGCGCGCAGGTCGCACATGCTGTTGGCCAGCGCCGCCACTTCTGCGCGGAGTTTTTCGTGTCCGGAATAGTTCATTACGCGGCCTCCGGATAAAAGACGTCGTTGGCGGCCGGGCGTTGCATGGCGCGCTGTACGGCTGTCAGGCGCTCAATCCCGGCTTTGTGGTACTGCTCCATCAGCTCGATACCGATATATCTGCGCCCCGCCTGTAACGCGGCAACGCAGGTGGAGGCGGAGCCGGCAAACGGGTCGAGAACAATGGCGTTCGTGTGTGTGAAAGACTCAATCAGCGGTTGCAGGCTGGTAACGGGCTTTTCCGTCGGGTGGTGGCGATTGCCGGAATACTTCCAGCCGAGGACATCCGGCAGCGGGTTCTGTGGCAGGGCCGGACGGCCTTTCGCCAGCACGTAAGCGCATTCATGGCGGTAGCCGACATACGCGGATTTTGACGAGTAGTTTTTGGTGAATACCAGGTGTCCGACCACGCTGAAACCGGCACTTTTCCAGGCCGCCATGAAACGGTCCACGCGGTTCCAGCCGTAGAAACTGACCAGCAGCGCATCTTTTTTGAGTACGCGGTACATCTGGTTACAGGCGGGTTGCAGCCACTCGTCGGTTCTGTCACCGGCAATACTGCGGCCGGAACGGTCACGGAATCCGACAAGGTAAGGCGGGTCGGTCAGAATGAAATCGACGGCGCGCTCCGGAAAGCCGGACATAATATCGACACAGTTCCCCAGGATTAAACGGGACATAGAGATTCCTCGCGGTTACAGGAGGCACCGGGAGGGCGTCCCTGTGACGCCCGTTCCCCGCTGCCTGTGGGCTGTTCACCGCGTCCGGTAACGGGTCAGGCCGACCGTGGAATAACGAGCCGACAGTCCTCACCGTCGGTGAGTTTATGCCGCGAAAGCGGCTTGAAGGGCGTTCATCAGAAGGCGAGTGCCGGGCGCATAATAGCGACAGCGCCCGGCAGGAGCAGAAAAATCGCCCGTCCCGTGCCCGGCCGGACGCGGGATACTGACCACAGGCAGCGTTGCTCCCGCGCCGCCGGCGCTGGCGCCGAAAAAAGAGGAGCTGCGCGACATCATTATTCATTCAGGAAGTACCAGGCAGACGTACTGCCCGGCAGATTATCAGCGGGTGATATCCCGCCAGTCATTCCCCCACTCATCGCGCAGTACCGGCGCATCCGTTGAGCCGGTCACTGTCCACGCATCGAGGAACTTCAGACCACGCAGGATACTGTTTTCCACGTCATCGAGCAGAATGATGCTGTTAAACCAGACCACGCCTGTTTCATATTCCCACCGATGCCGGTCATCCTCGCGTTTCAACGATGGCCACCAGGTGCGCCCCATTTGCAGAACACCCGCTTCGGCATGCTCCAGGTCAGTCGCGGAAACCAGGTAATGCACCATCATTTCAGTGCCATTGACGTCGACACTCAGGCCAACAAGCCAGGTATCATTAATGTTTGAATTATTATCCACCGCGCTTCACCTCATCGATTGCCCATTGCAGATGGCTCCAGTTGAACCCGTCATTCGCATCATGGCAGTGCTGTGCCAGCTCCATCGCCGCATCGATATCGTCTTCCGTGAGCGAACTGTCCAGCGCCAGAAAATCACTGGCCAGCCAGAACGTACCGCAGCACAGCGCATCATCAGGAAACCGGGAAAGACGCTGTTTAAACGCAGCGACTGTCATATTGCGGGACAGCGTGATACAGGCCGGAAAAACACTGTCTGCCACATCGTTCCAGCTCCACTCATCACTGTCTGGTACTGGTCGCTCCACGGTTTCCGTGGTCACACCAGGCAGACGGGATAAACGTTCCAGAATATCCCCCAGGTACAGCTTCTCGCCGCTGCCGTCTTCACTGGACAGATAATGTCCGTTGATATAAAGCGCAAACTCGCCATTTTCCAGGTCGATACAGGTCACTCTGAACATAAGATTTTCCTCAACATCCGGCAGGAGGCATCACCGCGATACCGTTCCCTGCCGCACGCTGCCTGTTCGTCGCGTCCGGTAACGGGTCAACGCCGACCGTGGAATAACGAGCCGACAATTCTCATCGTCGGCGAGCTTATGCCGCGAAAGCGGCTTGAAGGGCGCCCTTAAACTGGCGAGGGTATGGAGTACAATCACAACGACGCCAGCGCCCGTCCCGTGACAGGCCGGACGCGGCACACTGGCAGCGGGTGGCAGTCAGCATCAGGTGTGCAGGAATGGCCGGGGTGACAACAGGAGCTGAAGGGAAACACCAGAGGAGGACAGATGACATACCAACAGTTCTGCGTTGCTCCTCCACAGGGTTATTAACTGATTCTGTGGATAACCTGACATCTGTTTTTCCAGGCAGAACAGTTATCTGAGGGGAAACAGTAAAATTTCACTTGCAGGACAGAAAATATCTTAAATAATGCTGTATATAAAAACAGGCATTTTAAGAGGTATGCCATGTTACTGCTTGTAGCACCCGAACAGGAGCCGGTACAGTCCACTGCCCCGCTGTTCACCGAACGTTGCCCGGCGGGGTTTCCGTCGCCGGCCGCCGATTACACAGAGGAGGAACTGGATCTGAATGCCTACTGTATACGGCGTCCGGCTGCAACATTCTTCGTCAGGGCTATCGGGGATTCGATGAAAGAAATGGGTCTGCATTCCGGCGATTTAATGGTTGTCGACAAAGCTGAGAAACCCATGCAGGGGGATATTGTCATCGCGGAAACAGATGGCGAGTTCACCGTTAAGCGCCTGCAGTTGAAGCCCCGTATCGCCCTGCTGCCGATTAATCCGGCCTACCCCACGCTTTATCCGGAAGAACTGCAGATTTTCGGGGTGGTGACGGCTTTTATACACAAAACCCGGAGCACAGACTGATGTTCGCTTTGGCTGACGTCAACTCGTTCTATGCCAGTTGCGAAAAGGTCTTTCGCCCCGATTTGCGTGACAGGTCTGTGGTGGTCCTGAGTAACAACGATGGTTGTGTAATCGCGCGCAGCGCTGAAGCAAAAAAACTGGGCATAAAAATGGGGGTGCCGTGGTTTCAACTGAGGTCGGCGAAATTTCCGGAGCCGGTTATCGCGTTCTCCAGTAATTACGCCCTCTACGCATCAATGTCGAACAGGGTCATGGTTCACCTGGAAGAGCTGGCGCCACGCGTTGAGCAGTACTCCATTGACGAGATGTTTCTGGATATTCGCGGTATAGACAGTTGCATCGATTTCGAGGATTTCGGCCGACAGCTGCGTGAGCACGTTCGTTCCGGCACAGGGCTGACCATCGGCGTCGGAATGGGACCGACCAAAACGCTGGCTAAAAGCGCGCAATGGGCATCGAAAGAATGGTCACAGTTCGGAGGCGTGCTTGCCCTGACGTTACACAATCAGAAACGAACGGAGAAACTGCTGTCACTGCAACCGGTGGAGGAAATCTGGGGTGTGGGCCGCAGGATCTCAAAGAAGCTGAACACAATGGGGATCACCACAGCACTGCAGCTGGCCCGCGCGAATCCAACGTTCATCAGGAAAAACTTTAATGTGGTTCTGGAGAGAACGGTCCGGGAACTCAATGGAGAAAGCTGTATTTCCCTGGAGGAAGCACCGCCCCCCAAACAGCAGATAGTCTGCAGCAGAAGCTTTGGAGAACGAGTCACGACTTATGAAGCGATGCGGCAGGCAGTCTGTCAGCACGCTGAACGTGCCGCCGAAAAGCTGCGTGGGGAACGGCAGTTCTGCAGGCATATTGCCGTGTTTGTGAAAACATCGCCGTTCGCCGTAACTGAGCCCTACTACGGTAATCTGGCCAGTGAAAAACTGCTCATCCCCACGCAGGATACACGGGACATCATTGCCGCTGCCGTCAGAGCTCTGGACAGGATCTGGGTGGATGGTCACCGTTACGCAAAGGCAGGCTGTATGCTGAACGATTTCACGCCAACCGGGGTATCGCAGCTTAATTTGTTTGATGAAGTACAGCCGCGGGAACGGAGCGAGCAGCTGATGCAAGTCCTGGATGGGATTAACCATCCGGGCAAGGGGAAAATATGGTTCGCCGGTCGGGGGATTGCCCCCGAGTGGCAGATGAAAAGGGAACTACTTTCGCCAGCTTATACGACACGTTGGGCAGATATTCCTGCAGCGAAATTGACTTGAAATTGTGGCGATTTCACCTTGAAATTCTCAATATAAATTACTTAATTACAATAAGTTAGATGTGAAATCGCCGTGGCGAAATTATTGACTCAAATTTCTCTCAAGGACCTCGTTGATAGCTTTGTCCAGTTCATCCTGAACCACTTTTGACATACGACTAAACTCATAAGTTAGCGTACGCCCTTTCACACGCTTGCGCGCGAACTTGTCCTTTTCTTCAAAGGTCCAGAGTGCGGAAATTACTGACTTTTCCTTAGGAGGCGGAGCTATCAATGCCTGAGAGGCCTGAGAAATCAATTTCAGTATACTGGATTTCTGTTCGTCGTCTGGTCGCTCGTAGTCACTCAAAATTGCATCATGCTGATCTGAGACAGACTGAATGAGCCCTTCAGACGTTAAACCCTTTTCACTGAGTTTTTCATTAACCTCTAACAGAATTTTATAGTCACTAAACGACAGCTCAGACTGAACCGGGAACAGAGAAATCAATTCTTGCGGTACTGCTGCCGCCTGCAGTGCCCTGGTGACCTTAGCCTGGGATAACCCCTCCAGTTCAGCAATTTCCTTTTGATTGAATCCAGACTCTTTCAGAGCCATCAATCTTAAGCCGATCTCCCGAAGGTTATGCTCTTTAGCTGTCTGGATATCTTTAGCCAGATGGCGAGCTTCATCAGCTGATAAAAGTTCATTGGTAACCATTACATCAAGGCCTGTACGGATATAAATCGCTGAGGCTCGCCGTCTTGAACCATCCAGTATCTCAATCCTTTCACCTTGCTGAATGCCAATACAGGGGAAGAACTGCTGAAACTTAATCGTCTGGATAATAGATTTCAGGGACTCCCTGGTCAGAGCAAGTTGATCTCTTCCGTTGGTTTCCTGGTTTACGAATGTCTTACTTTCAACGTCCGATGCAGGTACCCGAACAAACCTGAACGTTATCTTCCTGCCGGTTTTTAGGGTAAATACCTGACTTCTTTGGGTGTCAGTCATCTCAACCATTGACGCCTGGGTATTTAACTGTCTGCCAATAGTTTTTCTTCTCTCATTCGACATCACATACCTCCATTAGTACGAATGAACTCAATGCGATCAAATACGGCCTTCGCAAAGTCTTCCGCTGCTGATTTTGCGCTTTTAAGCGCCTCGGTGCTTCCATCATAGGTTGCTGGATTTGCGGAAATAACTGTGTCAAAAGTCTCCCCGCATCGCTCGAAGCCATCCAGCCTCGGCAGAACCATGTCGAGCATATCGGCACCGAATACTTCTTTGGCCTGACTATGGCAAATTTTGTGATCAGACTTGTTCAGGATTTTGGACATAAAACCTACATTCCCGATGAGATTGCAGGTGTGTCCATCCTGTTCGATCGAATCAATAAGCGCAGGAAGGCTGGCTACAAACTTCAGGGAAGAATGAAAATCAACCGTTGCCGGAGGAAGTGGAGTCAACATCAGGTCTGCCGCTCCGATGCAGTTTTTCAGGAACGCATCGAGGTGAGGACCACTATCAAGGAAGATAAAGTCGTAGTCATACCGGAGCTTGTCGATAATGTTCTCTTTAAGCACTGCATGAATATTTTGCCCTGGCAGATGTTCCTCACACAATCCCTTCCAGCCTTCAGCAAGGAATGCATCGTCAATGGAAGCGGGAATAACATCAACGCCCGGGATAATTGACGACACGATGAAATCGGAAAGTAATTCTTCACGAGACACGTTCTGGAGCATGGCCTGAGCAGCCGTATTTTCAACCAGGCCCACTGAATTCTCATGGCTCAGGAACATTGTCAGAGATGCCTGCGGATCGAAATCGATGGCCAGGATACGCAGGTCTTCGAACAGAAGCTGAGGATGAGCCCGAAATGCATGGGATAATGAAGCGGTAGAAACTGTCTTGGAACCGCCACCTTTAAGGTTACATACAAATATAGTGAAAGCTTTATCGAAGCGATCTCTGTACTTGGGCACTTTACGATGGAAATACAGATCGATAACGTTCTGAATCGTCATCGCGTACTTCATGGTATTGCCAGAAGGTTTCTTTTTAAAAATGTAGCCACTGGCTTCCATTTCGGCCACAGCATACTCAACACTCCCTTTGCTGAGCTTAGGCAGCTTATATAGGGCGGCTTTGCTGTATTCCTGATAGAACTCGGTAAGCTTCAATTCCTCTTTTTGCTGGCGGATACTTTCGCTCAAGGATGTCAGAAGTTTACCTGCACGTGTGGCGACTTTCCGTAACTGCTCAATATTTTCCATTTATCACCTCATGATGTTTTTTGTCATTTTGAACAAAAAGAATCATGTTGCAAGAAATAAATCATAATATTTTGATTTTGCTCTCACAGGAGGCACCGAAGATTAAATGGAGAAGAGGGCACTACATCCACAATCATTTTGTTAACCCACAGCGCAAACCGTGAGTCTGTTCAGAGCTTGCATCTGAGCAGGCGAAGGGTTGGACAAGCCCAAGGGGCGCGTCAGCCAGGCACATTAGGGTATAGTTCAGCAGTACCAGTTTCTGCCAGGACATGGATATCTCCGGGCAAGCAAGCTGATGATTAAAAAAGAAAGAGGGGACTGCCCCTGAAGGAATTGCAATTCCGTTCCTCGCAATGTCAACATTTTTTGCCTGTGATACTATGACCGGGTCATTTTTCAGAGCATGGACTGATGAAAAAGAAAAACACTACGCCGACTCCCCACGACGCGACATTCCGGCAGTTTCTGACACAACCTGACATTGCCCGGGATTTTATGGAGCTGCATCTGCCGGCAGAGCTGCGTGCCATCTGCGATCTCAGTACACTGAAACTGGAATCCGGCTCGTTTGTTGAGGATGATCTCCGCCAGTATTTCAGCGACGTCCTCTACAGCCTGAAAACCACAGCCGGCGACGGATATATTCATGTCCTGGTTGAACACCAGTCAACACCTGACAAACATATGGCTTTCCGCCTGATACGCTATGCGGTGGCCGCCATGCAGCGCCACCTGGAGGCAGGGCATAAAAAACTGCCACTGGTGATACCAGTGTTGTTCTATACGGGGAAACGCAGCCCGTATCCATACTCCACCCGCTGGCTGGACGAATTTGACGATACGGCTCTGGCAGACAAACTCTACAGCAGTGCTTTCCCGCTGGTAGACGTTACGGTCATTCCGGATGATGAAATCGCCGGCCACCGTAGCATGGCCGCCCTGACTTTATTGCAGAAACATATTCATCAGCGGGACCTGGCAGAATTGGTTGACCGGCTGGCGCCCATTTTGCTGGCCGGATATCTGTCTTCATCGCAGGTAATATCGCTGGTACACTATATAGTGCAGGCAGGCGAAACATCGGACGCCGAAGCCTTTGTACGCGAACTGGCACAGCGTGTGCCGCAACACGGAGACGCACTTATGACCATCGCACAACAGCTCGAACAGAAGGGCATCGAGAAGGGGATTCAGCTCGGTGAACAACGTGGTATCGAAAAAGGCCGTTCAGAAGGGGAGCGCGAAGCGACTCTGAAAATAGCCCGTACCATGCTCCAGAACTGCATTGACCGCAATACCGTCATGAAAATGACCGGTCTGACTGAAGACGACCTAGCGCAGATCCGCCACTAATCCCCCTTTTCTGGCACTCCCTGCCCGGCCATCAGCGAATACTGGTGGGGCAGGGAGGCATCAGGCTCTGCCAGCCACAGCGATCAAACAGCTTCATTACCCCCGCTACGTTCCCTGTCAAACGTGCTGTCAGCGAATTTATCTGTCGGCCGCTGTCGTTAAAACCGACATCGAGTTTGGCCCGTGAGAGATAAATGCCGTTCACGCCTGCACTGAGCGCCACAGCATTCCGGCCGGACCATTCCCGATCGCTCAGCAGACGGTAGTTCCAGTGCATATCTTTCGCTGTTTCCAGAGCATACGTCAGCCGGAACAGGTCGTTCTGCTCGGACAACTCACCGGTGCATGAACGCCAGAGGTAATTCAGCTTGCTGGCCAGCTTGGCGCTGACGCCCATCTGACGTCCCTGTTTCAAAAGCCACTCGATATCGGGCGTCACATCACGAGAAAAACGCCGTTGCTTCAGCGCAGTCGCCAGCCAGCGGGTGAGAAAGAGGTTTTCCTGTGCCGGCGAGAGAACGCCACCATCCTGCCTGGCCAGCGCAAGCGCCACCAGGGCACACCACGCCAGATGACCTGATTTTTCTGTCAATGTCACGGCTTCTCCCGCAAGTCAGAAAAATGATGTAATTCATCAGGCATAATCAGCACACGTCAGCCCGTCTTACGGAGAAACATTCGCCGCATCTCACGCGTCAGCTGCTTCTTCTCCCATCCGTAAGGGAAAATAATGCTGTAGTCCCTCCTCTCAGGGAGGATATCAGGGCCCGCGACGATTCGCGCCACCTCCTTATTCAGGCGTTCTCCTCGCCAGCCATAAGCCGCCAGTCGCTTACGGATACGTGCAACGGGAAAACGTTTATCGGAGTGACGGGGGAAGAGTAACGTCCCGTCCTCATTTCGTTTGACACCAAACATATCCAGAGACTGTTCGATCACCACTGTTCGAACGGGGAAATGCTCACGCATAGTTTTCAACATATTCTCCATTTCAGACTCCTGAATTAATCCCTGCAACTGTCTGACCAGCCAGAGAGCAGCGTTATGCTGGCTCACTCCCTGCGTCATCATTCATTTCACACTGGAGTTCATGCCAGTATCCGGCAATATTGTTTACCACCTGTGCTGTCATAACGGCGTCAGTGACGGCGGAATGAGCCACCCCGATCCAGCTCAGGCCAGCCTGACTGACAGCACCGGAAAGCGATATGGTTCCGTAACGATTTGTACTGCAGCTGCTGCCGGATCGATGCCGACTGTGGGTTTCAGGCGGGTCTCAAATATCCTCTCACCGCGGGCATTCACCAGACCGATTTCCAGCGCCTGCGCGCCGGCATCAAGTCCGGTCGTTTCGGTATCGAGGAAGACGGGGCCCAGTGCTAACCAGGTATGTGCCAGCATGGCGAACCTGCCACGCTCACTCTTCATCCGGGCCTGCAGGCCCAGACGTGTGCTGGCCAGCCGCTGTTTTTCTGTCTGAGGGCGTTTCGCCCGCATCGGGACGCAGTCAGCCAGCCGCCATACGCCGTATTTCCCGCCGTAAGGACTTTTGTACATTCTGACCGGTTCCGCACCAGGGGCTGGCTTCATCCTGAACTCATCCCGAAGCCGCCCTTTGGTGTAGCATTTATCCTCCGCCCGGGGCGCTTCATCACAGGCGTCTGAATTGTCATCATCACGCATTCTGGCCACCGGTCTGTTTATTGCCTGAAAGCGCCGCCATCAGTGACTGGTTCTGACGCTTCAGGGCTTCAGCCTCACCACGCAGTGCCGCGACCGTTTCTTTCTCCCCCATCGTCTCCAGACGGGCATCATCACGCTGGTTTTCCAGCTGTGTGCAACGCTCTGTCAGACTGGCTATTTCACTGCCCATACGCACCAGTTGCTCCGAGGAGGCCTTTTCCTGCGATTCCAGCCTTGCGGTGAGGCTGCTGACTCTGTCACGTTCAAGTGCAATCTCACCGGCGCGCGCCTGCGTGTCAGCGATGGCCTGCTCGAGGCGTTGCTGCAGCGTTTCGCGGGTGGCCAGATGCTGCTGACGTTCTGAGGCCAGCGCATTTTCCTGCGATTCAAGGCGGGTAAGGAGAGTATTGACTTTATCGCGTTCAGACTTCAGTTCTTCTGTACGCGCATTAGCTTCGGCAGAAATTTGCTCCAGTCGTTTCTGCAGGTCTTCCCGCGTGTTTTTGTGCTGTGCCTGCTCCGCATTAAGCGCATCCTGCAGCACTGTCTTCTGCTCCTGATACCGTTCCTCTCGCTGACGGGTATTCTCTTCAGCGGCCGCAAGACGCTCTTTCAGCTGGGCCATCTCCACATCATGCTGCTGACGCAGTGAACGTTCTGACTCCAGCGCCAGCGTCAAACTGTCATATCTGTCCTGCAGTTCATCCAGTTTTTCTTCCAGGTCGTCGACTGTCTGCGCGGCGTCGGCCAGCTCCCGCTCTGCCTGTGCGGTCTGTTCACCGGCAGCACGCGTGACTTCCGCAACCCGGCGTTCTGCAGCCCGGACCGCCTTGTCATTCAGTTCTGTCGCCAGCTGGGTGATGCGTTCGGACAGCGCGGCGGAGACGGCCTTCACTTCTTCAGCCACTTCCACTGGCAGCTCGGCAACGGGTTCAGTGACGACCGTGCTCTGTGAAGCCTGGTATTCGTCCCATATCTGGCGGAGACGTGTCGGATTGCCGCCACCCACCTGGTTACGTAGTGCGAACCCGGTGATATTCCGTCCTTCAGCCTGCAGGGCCAGCCCTGCTTCAATAATCTGTTCTGGTTCGTATGTCGCCGGACGCATCTGTCAGTCTCCGCATAAAGGGGTATGCTTATATTATACACAAACAAACCAACAAATAAACTAACTAACAAACAAATTAAAGACGTGACAGGGTAGCGAAAAAGGGCACCAGGACAGCGCACCGCCGGTCGAATTGCTGGCACAGCATGTCCGGAGCCCGGGCGGGATGCACCACAGGTACGATGCACGCCACTCTCCTTGCCAGGTACTGGTGTTAATGCTAATGTACGCATACGTTAGCATTAACCAGAGACAGACATGCCGCAGGATGAATCAGTCGTCAAACGGGCCAGGGAATACTTTTTCCGCCACCACCGGTATACAGAGGAAGACCTGGAATCCGACTACCAGGCAGAACTGTGTAACTACAGGGATGACACCTGGGAAGCACCACAACGGGCAGCCAGACTCAGTGCGGCCGTCAAGCGCTACAAAACGTATGAGATGCTGTACTTCTTCTTCCAGATCGCTGATGAGGCCGGGCTGGACTATACTCCGCTGGTTGTAAAGCGCCTGTGCGCTCATCTTTTCGACAGGCAGGGCAGCCAGAATATTATTGTTGATATCTTTGGCCAGAAGGGACGCATGCACCGCAGCCATGACAGTGATCCTGACATTATTGCTGCCGTTGCCGAACGCTACCGGCAGCAGGCAGAGGACCACTGGCAGACAGTTCTGAAGAATATCGGGAGAGTGAAGCAGGACTACCAGAAAAATCAGAACAGACAGAAAGGCGCAGGGGATTAAATGCATGATTAATGCTAATGTATGCGTACATTAGCATTAATCACATAAGTCAGTGAAAATAAATCAGGCTTATTCAACGTTGCGAAGGTTCTTTGGCCAGTTGCTGGAGCTACTTCCCGAAATCAGGAAAGCCTGCGGCTGAAAGTACATCAGCAACAGCACTGGCTCTGGGATGGCCACGTTCAAGCCAGACCAGACTGAGAGCCACACCTGATTTCTCCGTATCATAACTGTGACGCGACAACCGGAATTACCAAACGGACACTCAAAGAATGAGATGAACGCTCCAGACTTATGAAGTTCGGAACACACAGAGTTCCTAGTTGTAGCGGCTCGCAATCGAAATCCCCCCGACTCGCAATCAGCGCAAATTTCGGCTCACATTAACTGCAAATGAAAAATGCCACCGGCTCACATTAAGTGACAATGGGCTCGCATTTATCCTGCCCGGCTCGCAATCCATTCCACCGGGCTCACAATAACTGCAAGTCAACTTCGTCATATCGGCAAACCGACTGCCAGCATTCTATTTTCCAGTTCGACTGGTCTCAGATATTTATTCATACTGGTTAAAAATTGTCGTTTTGGTTTGATTAACGTTTACCTACGTATAATCGCAGCAATTGGAGTTAACTCAGTAAATAGGAGCAAATAATGGAACAAAACCAACCAGCACAACCTTCACGACGTGCAATACTGAAACAAACTCTTGCAGTATCTGCTTTGTCTGTCACCGGGCTGGCGGCCTTATCGGTACCAACTATCTCTTTCGCCGCATCACTGAGCAAAGAGGAACGTGACGGTATGACTCCAGATGCAGTCATTGAACATTTTAAACAGGGTAACCTGCGCTTCCGGGAAAATCGCCCGGCTAAACATGATTACCTGGCACAGAAGCGCAACAGTATTGCGGGTCAGTATCCTGCTGCGGTGATCCTTAGCTGCATTGACTCACGTGCGCCGGCGGAAATTGTGCTGGATGCGGGGATCGGTGAGACGTTTAATTCCCGCGTAGCGGGTAATATCAGTAATCGCGATATGCTGGGCAGCATGGAGTTTGCCTGTGCAGTTGCCGGCGCGAAAGTAGTGCTGGTTATAGGACACACCCGCTGTGGCGCAGTACGCTGTGCTATTGATAATGCTGAACTGGGTAACCTGACGGGGCTGCTGGATGAAATTAAACCCGCGATTGCAAAAACGGAGTATAGCGGTGAGCGTAAAGGTAGCAATTATGATTTTGTCGATGCGGTGGCACGAAAAAATGTCGAGCTGACTATCGAAAACATCCGCAAAAACAGCCCGGTGCTGAAACAACTGGAAGATGAGAAGAAAATTAAAATCGTTGGCAGTATGTATCACCTTACTGGCGGTAAGGTTGAGTTTTTCGAAGTATAACTGAAGCAGTCCGAGTCCGAATACAGTCAGCCTCGCATTACATTAAGAGCTCATTAAATTTTCTCTGGAATGAAAATGTATTTTTTGAGTACACCCAAAACGCACAGTCTGGTGAGACAGTTTTTCTGTCTCATTTGGGTTGTTTTTATCCCATTCCGGTGTTACGTTTTCATCATCTAGAGTTAAACGAGACAGTTTTCACCATTATGGCACTTTACGGCTATGCCCGCGTTTCAACCAGCGATCAGGATCTTACTCTGCAGACACAAATTCTCCGCGCTGCTGGTTGTGAAATTATTCGTGCAGAAAAAGCCAGCGGAAGCGGCCGGACCGGAAGGAGCGAGTTGCAGCTGCTGCTGGAGTTCCTGCGCCCTGGTGATACGTTGATGGTGACACGCGTGGATCGCCTGGCCCGCAGCATTAAGGACCTGCAGGACATTGTGTATGCCCTGAATCAACAGGGCGTAACGCTCAGGGCAACAGAACAGCCAGTGGACACGCGTTCAGCTGCAGGCAAAGCCTTCCTCGATATGCTGGGTGTTTTCGCTGAGTTTGAAACCAATCTGAGACGTGAACGCCAGATGGAAGGCATTGCCGCGGCGAAAGCCAGGGGCGTATACCGGGGAAGGAAACCGTCCATAGATCCTGCTGTGGTATATCGTCTGTATACCATTGAGAAGATGGGAGCCACAGCCATCGCCCGCCAGCTCGGGATTGGGAGGGCGTCAGTCTACCGGGCGCTGGAAAATTATGAGCAGCCGGCGTAGCGCGATTCCGTCTGACTCCCTGTTGCAACTACGGCAACGGCTCGATCGCCTGCCGCCAAAAAGCCCTGAACGTGCCAATCAGATTGCCGCTACCGCCCAGCTGTATGGTATTTCAGTCACGACGGTTTATCGCGCTCTTCACCTTGTTTTGAAACCGCGAACGGCCCACCGCAGTGATCATGGTCAACCCCGGATACTGCCACCGTCCGAGCTGGAGCATTACTGCGAACTGATTGCTGCACTGAAATTACGAACCACAAATAAATCCGGCCGCCATCTGTCGACCGGACGGGCAATACAGCTGCTGGAAGAGCATGGCGTGGAGACGGTCCAGGGATTGATTAAAAGTCCCAAAGGCTTACTTCGTAAGCAGACCGTCAATCGCTGGCTTTCCCGCTGGCGTCTCGACCAGCCCCGCCTGTTACGGGAGCCTCCGGCGGTAAGATTTCAGGCTGAAAACAGCAATGACTGTTGGCAGTTTGATATGTCGCCATCCGATCTCAAACATATTGAGCGGCCTGACTGGGTAGATCCTGCCCGGGGCGAACCCACGCTGATGCTGTTCAGCGTAGTGGATGACCGGAGCGGTGTCGCATACCAGGAATACCGGTGTGTGTACGGTGAGGATGCGGAATCTGCGCTGCGTTTTCTCTTTAACGCCATGGCCCCAAAAACCAGGTCTGATTTTCCTTTTCAGGGCCGCCCGAAATTGCTGTACCTCGATAATGGACCGGTGGCCAAAAACCATGTATTCCAGAATGTGATGCAGTCCCTGAAGGTTGACTGGCTGACGCATACGCCGGCAGGCAAGGACGGCACCCGGACGACGGCACGGTCCAAAGGTAAAGTTGAACGTCCTTTCCGGACCGTCAAGGAGGCACATGAAACTCTGTACCATTTCCATAAACCGGAAACGGAGCTGCAGGCCAACGAATGGCTCTGGAACTATCTGAGCCGTTATAACGCGCAGCGTCACCGCAGCGAGAAACACTCCCGACTGGAGGACTGGCTGGCAAATATCGGCCAGGAAGGTGTGAGGGATATGTGCAGCTGGGAACAATACTGTCGGTTCGCCCGGGAGCCGGAATCCCGCAAGGTGGGTGTTGATGCGCGGATAACGATAGACGGCACCGCATGGGAAGTTGAACCGGATATGGCGGGTGAAACCGTCATTCTGCTGTGGGGGCTGTTTGACGAAGAGATGTATGTGGAGTTTACCGGTGAAACATGGGGGCCTTATTATCCGGTGTCGGGGCCTGTGCCGCTGCACCGTTACCGGACGTTCAGACGCGGTAAAGCGGCTGAACGGGCCGATCGTATCCATGCTCTGGCCAGGCAGCTGAACATCCCCATCAGCGCATTGTCCGGCAGCGATCTCCGCGTGGTCAGTGATGACACTCAGCAGCGCATTGATGCGTTGCCACATCAGCCCTTTGATACCCGAAAATTTGAATACCACTTTCCCACCGTTATTGCGGCAAAACTGGCAATTGCCGACGATCTGGCCATACCGCTGGCCAGAATGTCGGATGAAGACCGGGCGTTTATCGACAGTATTCTGACTGAGACGCTTAACCGTAGTGAAGTACTCGCCCGCATCAGAGACTATTTTCGTAGCAGACAATCAGGAGAGGACCATGCGGGTTGAAGTGATGGAGCATTATGGACTGACGCAGTCTATTGAACAGGCCGGGTATTATGAAACTGCCCACCATAAGCAGCTGATGAAAGACATTAAGGGTGCGATACGCGAAGGACGACTGATAGCGGTCTGTGGCGTGGTGGGAAGCGGTAAAACCGTCACTCTGCGACGCCTGCAGCAGCAACTGCTGGATGAAAATAAAATCATTGTCGCCCGCTCCCTGTCGGTGGACAAACAGAGTGTCCGGCTCGCCACGCTGATTAATGCCCTGTTTTATGACCTGGCACAGGATAAACAGGTGCAGATCCACAAACAAGGTGAACGCCGCGAGCGTGAGCTGCAGGAACTGGTCAAAAAAGGCAAACGCCCGGTGGCGCTGTTTGTTGATGAAGCCCATGACCTGAACGGTAATACACTAACGGGGCTCAAACGGCTGATGGAAGTGGTTGAAGACGGCGGTGGTAGGCTGTCCGTCGTTCTGGCCGGTCACCCAAAACTGCGTAATGACCTGCGTCGTCCGACGATGGAGGAAATTGGCTATCGTACCGATATTTTTACACTGGACGGGATCACCGGCAGTCAGCGTGAATATATCCAGTGGCTGCTGAAGACCAGCACCGGTAAGGGTAAGCCGGAAGATATTCTAACGACCGAAGCCGTTGACCTGCTGGCGATGAAACTGCGAACACCGCTGCAGGTCCAGTTGCACCTGACGCTGGCGATGGAAGCAGGATACCAGACGGGCGAAAAACCGATTACTGCCACTCTGGTTGAATCCGTGCTGTCACGTCAGCTGGATGACCTGGAGCCGACGCTCACGCGACATGGTTACCGGCTGAAGGATATGGTGGAGCAGTTCGATGCAAAACCAGCTGAAATCAGGGCATTATTTAATAATCAGTTAGACCCTGCCCGCACGGCCGAACTACGCGACAGAATGCTGGCGGTCGGTCTGCCAATATGACGATGTTGATTTGCAGTTATTGTGAGCCCGGTGGAATGGATTGCGAGCCGGGCAGGATAAATGCGAGCCCATTATCACCTAATGTGAGCCGGTGGCGTTTTTCATTTGCAGTTAATGTGAGCCAAAATTGGCGCTGATTGCGAGTCGGGGGGATTTCGATTGCGAGCCGCTACAAATAGCTTCGCATATTACCGCTCCACTTTAGCCAGACCCTGTTGATTGCCGGGAAACAGTGAAGCGGCATTCATAAATTGTGCTACCTGTTTCAGTAACTGCCACATGTACCGACACTGATGATTTCTCGTTATGGTTTCGTGTAACGACAACCACAGTCGCTCTATCGGATTCAGCCACGGCGAATACATCGGCAGGAACAGCAACCGGAACTTCGGGTTTTCTTCCAGCCAGCGTTCCACTTTGCGGCTTTTATGGATGATGTAGTTATCCGCCACCAGTGTGATGGTTTTCGCCCGCCTGTATGTACGGCGTAACGTTTCTAACAGACTGATAAATAAATCAGAACTCTTGCTGCTGCCACTGACGTAGTGAACCCGTCCCGTACCTGAATGCAGTGCGCCTGCCAGATAATGCTTCTGGTTCTGTCCCGGCGTGGCGATGCGTTTCTGTTGCCCTTTGGGCATCCAGTCAGCGCCAATTTTTGGGTTCAGGTCGATGTCGACTTCATCCTGATAAAACACAGGATGTGCAGTCTGCTCCTGAGCCAGCGCCTGATCAATGACAAGCCGTTTTTCTTCATAGTGCGGATCTTTGATTTTCAGCGTTGGCGCTGCCCTGCGCCAGACCATATCTGCCTGCCTCAGATATCGGTGCAGGGTGGAGCGGTGCAGCGTCACATCAAAAAGTCGGTTGATGACGAGTGCCAGAAGCTCCGTGCTCCAGCGTGAGCGCAGCCAGCCAAAATCCTTCGGGGAACGCTGTACCAATAGTGGCAAGAGCTGAAGGATATCAGCGACCGGCCAGCGTGGAGCACGTCCGGGTCTGAGGCTTTTTAGTCCTTCAACACCATGTAAAGTAAACCAGTTTATCCATCGACCAACGGATGAACGGGCGGCACAGAGTAATCTGGCAACGTCAGTGACGGTCATTCCCTGATGCAGCATCAGCATGGCGATAAGCCGTCGCGCATGGTTTTTATCGTGGGTTTGTTGGGCCTCTTTGCGCATCAGTTGTCGTTCTTCATCAGGAATTGCTGCTATGATCGGCATCGCTCAGTCCGGTTGGTGATTTGTGATGTTTGGCGATTGATCAGATCGCACAATCCGGGCTGAGTTCCCTTTCAGTGATCTACTATTTTGCGAAGCTATTTAGTGCACACTAATCGATTTTTCAGACAACCTTTCTCGCCTGGCGTGAGTTTTCGTTCGACTGAACCTATAAAAAGGCTCTGCATTCTGTCCTGTAGTGCGCCAGGCCTAATAACGCCTCCCGTTTAATTCCGGCCCGGTCGTACATCGGTTCTGTTCATTTATGGGATCGCGACTTTTTCGTTGTAATGCTTCAAGAGCGATTTTTTGTTCTGCGGTCAACTCAACATTCATAGCCATCAGCATGATCCTGATTATTTTTGAAACCAAGCATCTTCATTGATCATGGGTATACATCGTTGTTATCCAGCTATACATCATAACAGGTCAATTAAATCCACTCAGAAATAAAGTCAGGGTATGCATAAAATCTATCGCCCATAATCCTATCCAGTAACCCCATGATTAGTAAGAACTAATCAGTCTGTGCAAAAACAGGTCACCGCCATCCTGTTTTTGCACATCAAAACATTTTTTCAGGATTATTCTGAAAAAAAAAAGGAGATATTATGGATTTCTTGATTAATAAAAAATTAAAAATTTTCATAACACTGATGGAAACAGGTTCCTTCAGTATCGCAACATCAGTACTGTATATCACCCGAACCCCGCTGAGCAGGGTTATTTCAGACCTGGAAAGAGAGCTGAAACAAAGACTCTTTATACGGAAGAATGGCACTCTTATCCCAACCGAATTTGCACAAACTATTTATCGAAAAGTAAAATCCCATTATATTTTCTTACATGCACTGGAGCAGGAAATCGGACCTACGGGTAAAACGAAACAACTAGAAATAATATTTGACGAAATTTATCCGGGAAGTTTAAAAAATCTGATCATTTCAGCACTGACCATTTCCGGCCAAAAAACAAATATAATGGGGAGAGCCGTTAACAGCCAAATAATAGAAGAACTGTGTCAGACAAACAACTGCATTGTTATTTCTGCCAGAAATTATTTTCATCGGGAATCGCTTGTCTGCCGGACATCAGTGGAGGGTGGGGTCATGTTATTTATTCCTAAAAAATTCTTTCTCTGCGGCAAACCTGATATCAACAGGCTGGCCGGAACACCTGTACTTTTTCATGAGGGGGCTAAAAATTTTAATCTGGACACCATATACCATTTTTTTGAACAGACACTAGGTATTACCAACCCTGCATTCAGTTTTGATAACGTCGATTTGTTCAGTTCACTGTACCGGTTACAACAAGGGCTGGCGATGTTACTCATCCCCGTCAGAGTCTGTCGGGCTCTGGGATTATCAACAGATCACGCACTGCACATCAAAGGCGTAGCGCTCTGTACCTCCTTGTATTACCCGACCAAGAAACGGGAGACACCAGATTATCGTAAAGCTATAAAACTGATACAGCAGGAACTGAAACAGTCCACCTTCTGACCTTATGCAGCGTAAGGGCCGCAACACCTGTATTCACGGCATTTGCCAGATTCAGATTGTCAGCAATCCCCATCCTCCATAGCGGTAGTTCACCGCGGAGCATGGAGTAAACCGGCTGGTCGCCGTCAATCTGACACAGAATCAGTTTGATGCTCTGGTGGATTACCTAAAACATGGGCATTAACGCGCTGGCTCACGCCACTTTACTGAAGAAACTGAATAACGGTGACTATGACGGCGCAGCGAATGAATTCCTGAAATGGGACCACGCCAGCGGTCAGGTTGTTCCCGGCCTGACCCGACGCCGGAGCGCTGAACGTTGTTTATTCCTGAGTTAATTTGTTGTGCCATCTTTGCACACCGGGAACCGCGATTCCGCACAGCAGAAAAATAGCACATAAATAAACTCAATATAAGCCACTCATTTTCTGGCAATACAAAATAATTCCCCTGCAGACATTATCAGTCTTCAGGATTTCATTCTGTTTATTTTCAGGAGTCATCATTATTTATGAATATGAATCAGACCACCAGTCCGGCACTTTCACAGGTCGAAACCGCCATCCGGGTCCCGGCAGGGAATTTTGCAAAATATAATTATTATTCCGTGTTTGATATTGTCCGTCAGACCCGTAAACAGTTTATTAACGCCAATATGTCATGGCCGGGCTCCCGCGGAGGTAAAACCTGGGACCTGGCGATGGGCCAGGCGCAGTATATCCGCTGCATGTTCCGAGAAAATCAATTGACCCGCAGAGTTCGGGGGACCTTGCAGCAGACACCGGACAATGGCACGAACCTGAGCAGTTCCGCTGTCGGCGGTATTCAGGGACAGGCAGAGCGTCGGCCGGACCTGGCCACCCTGATGGTGGTTAATGATGCCATTAACCAGCAAATACCGACCCTGCTGCCGTATCATTTTCCACACGACCAGGTGGAGTTATCTCTGCTGAATACCGATGTGTCGCTGGAAGATATTATCAGCGAGAGCAGCATTGACTGGCCGTGGTTCCTGAGCAACTCGCTGACCGGCGATAACAGTAACTATGCCATGGAGCTCGCCAGCCGGCTGTCACCAGAGCAGCAGACACTGCCGACCGAGCCGGACAACAGTACCGCCACTGACCTGACCTCTTTTTACCAGACCAATCTGGGGCTGAAAACCGCCGACTATACGCCATTTGAAGCACTGAATACCTTTGCCCGACAGTTAGCGATTACCGTTCCCCCAGGTGGAACAGTTGATTGCGGGTACTCTGCGTGCCAGCCGGCAGTTTAGCTTCCCGCGCTACCAGAGTAGTGAGCAGCAGACCATTCTGCAGAATCTGAGCGACGTCATTGTTCAGGTGCATTCTACCGCGCTGTACGGCGGCAGCACTTTTGAACAGGCCGTAGAGCAGACGCTGTAAGCAGAAAATATACCTGGCCATCGTCAGACGGCCAGTTTCAGGAGATAGTGTATGTTGATACTAAATGGTTTTTCATCTGCCACTTTAGCGCTGATCACTCCCCCTTTCCTGCCAAAAGGGGGCAAGGCGCTGAGTCAGTCAGGCCCTGACGGCCTAGCCAGTATAACGCTGCCTCTGCCCATCAGCGCCGAACGCGGCTTTGCGCCTGCGCTGGCGCTGCACTACAGCAGCGGTGGCGGCAATGGCCCCTTCGGCGTGGGCTGGTCCTGCGCGACAATGAGCATTGCCCGCCGCACCAGCCATGGCGTGCCGCAGTATAACGACAGCGATGAGTTTCTGGGGCCGGACGGAGAAGTGCTGGTTCAAACGCTCAGCACCGGTGATGCCCCCAATCCCGTCACCTGCTTCGCGTACGGTGACGTATCGTTCCCGCAAAGCTACACGGTGACCCGCTATCAGCCCCGCACGGAGAGCAGTTTTTATCGCCTGGAGTACTGGGTGGGCAACAGCAACGGCGATGATTTCTGGTTACTGCATGACAGTAACGGCATCCTGCACCTGCTGGGGAAAACCGCCGCAGCACGCCTCAGCGATCCGCAGGCCGCCTCTCATACGGCGCAATGGCTGGTTGAGGAGTCGGTGACCCCTGCCGGCGAGCATATCTATTACTCCTACTTGGCGGAGAACGGTGACAATGTGGACCTCAATGGGAACGAGGCCGGACGCGATCGCAGCGCCATGCGCTATCTCAGCAAGGTACAGTATGGCAACGCGACCCCCGCCGCCGATCTGTACCTCTGGACTAGCGCCACACCCGCGGTACAGTGGCTGTTCACCCTAGTGTTTGACTACGGCGAACGTGGTGTAGATCCACAGGTACCGCCTGCATTCACTGCTCAGAACAGCTGGCTCGCCCGCCAGGATCCCTTCTCCCTGTATAACTACGGCTTTGAGATCCGCCTCCATCGCCTGTGCCGCCAAGTCCTGATGTTCCACCACTTTCCTGATGAACTGGGTGAAGCCGATACGCTGGTTTCCCGTCTGCTGCTGGAGTATGACGAAAATCCGATACTGACACAGCTTTGCGCTGCTCGGACGCTGGCCTATGAAGGCGACGGTTATAGAAGAGCTCCTGTCAACAATATGATGCCACCGCCACCGCCTCCTCCGATGATGGGAGGTAATTCATCTCGACCAAAATCAAAATGGGCGATTGTAGAGGAATCAAAGCAGATTCAAGCTCTGAGGTACTATTCAGCTCAAGGGTACAGTGTGATTAATAAATATTTACGTGGGGATGATTATCCTGAAACACAGGCAAAAGAAACTCTGCTCTCCAGAGACTATCTTTCCACAAATGAACCCAGTGATGAGGAGTTTAAAAATGCCATGTCAGTTTATATAAATGATATTGCGGAGGGATTAAGTTCACTTCCCGAAACAGATCACAGAGTCGTATACCGGGGCCTGAAGCTTGATAAGCCCGCATTATCGGATGTGCTGAAGGAATACACTACTATAGGTAATATAATAATAGATAAAGCTTTTATGAGTACATCGCCAGATAAGGCATGGATAAATGACACTATTCTCAACATATACCTAGAAAAAGGACATAAAGGTAGAATACTCGGAGATGTTGCACATTTTAAGGGAGAGGCAGAGATGCTTTTCCCTCCAAATACTAAACTCAAAATCGAAAGCATTGTAAATTGTGGATCCCAAGACTTTGCAAGCCAGCTTAGTAAGCTGAGATTAAGTGATGATGCAACTGCTGACACAAACAGGATAAAAAGAATAATAAACATGAGGGTACTCAACTCATAGATACTAAGAATCTATTCCAGAAGTGGTATGAGCGGCCTAGCTCTATAAGGGGTTATACTCCGGAACCCCAGATTTTTCCGTCACCCTAGGCCCGCAAAGTAGTGCATCTAAACTTTTGCCATTACCCTTCTTTAACTTTCTGCTCGGAACGGACCGAAATATCATTTTTTCGCCTGATAAAAAATGAGGTTTTCTGGATAACTAATCGTTTTATTAAAAAAAAACTGAGAATTTATATCTAATAATATGGCGATATATCCATATCGCAAAGGAGATTTCCCATGCCCATAAATAGGCCTAATCTAAATCTAAACATCCCTCCTTTGAATATTGTAGCTGCTTATGATGGGGCGGAAATACCATCTACAAATAAGCACCTGAAAAATAATTTCAACTCCTTGCACAACCAAATGCGGAAGATGCCGGTATCCCACTTTAAAGAGGCGCTGGATGTGCCTGACTATTCAGGGATGCGCCAGAGTGGTTTCTTTGCTATGAGCCAAGGTTTTCAGCTGAATAACCATGGTTACGATGTTTTCATCCATGCTCGTCGAGAATCACCTCAGTCTCAGGGCAAATTTGCCGGTGACAAGTTCCACATCAGTGTGCTCAGGGATATGGTGCCACAAGCATTTCAAGCGCTGTCCGGATTGCTGTTTTCAGAGGACAGTCCGGTAGATAAGTGGAAAGTGACCGATATGGAGAAGGTCGTTCAACAAGCCCGTGTTAGCCTGGGCGCTCAGTTCACGTTGTATATAAAACCAGACCAGGAAAATTCGCAGTACAGTGCGTCGTTTCTCCACAAGACACGGCAATTTATAGAGTGTCTGGAATCCAGACTATCCGAAAATGGGGTTATTTCAGGACAGTGTCCTGAGTCAGACGTTCATCCTGAAAATTGGAAATATCTCAGTTATCGTAATGAACTACGAAGTGGGCGTGATGGTGGCGAAATGCAGAGACAGGCTTTACGTGAGGAACCGTTTTATCGTTTGATGACAGAGTAAGTATGGGTTTGGGGAGCAACGGAACAGTAAACGCCGTTAAACAGCTATTTTAAATGCTCATTAATTTATTAATCAATAAATTACAAATTTTCATTGAAGGCTCCCCCCTTACTGACGAATTCCGGCACCGTAAAGGAATAACGCTCATGCATATTGATATGTCCGCACTGTAATGGTGAAAATTACATAAGCAAGAGCGTTTTTTGAAAAATATTATATTTAATGTTTTGTAATATGCATTTTATTGAGGTAGTGTAACTATGAGAGTTTCTGGTAGTGCGTCATCCCAAGATATAATATCACGTATAAATTCAAAAAATATCAATAATAATGATTCAAATGAAGTCAAGAGAATTAAAGATGCGCTTTGTATTGAATCAAAAGAGAGAATTTTGTATCCACAAAATTTGAGTCGAGATAATTTAAAACAAATGGCTAGATATGTAAATAATACATACGTCCATTACTCTGGGAACTGCGTTTTATTATCAGCGTGTTTACATTATAACATACATCACCGACAGGATATATTAAGTTCGAAGAACACTGCCTCTCCTACAGTGGGATTAGACAGCGCCATTGTTGATAAAATCATTTTTGGTCATGAGCTTAACCAATCATATTGTTTAAATTCCATCGATGAGGTGGAAAAAGAAATATTAAACCGTTATGACATTAAGAGGGAAAGTTCTTTTATCATTAGCGCAGAGAACTACATAGCTCCAATAATTGGCGAATGTAGACATGATTTCAACGCTGTGGTTATCTGTGAATATGATAAAAAACCATATGTACAATTCATTGATTCTTGGAAAACATCCAACATACTTCCTAGCTTACAAGAAATAAAAAAACACTTCTCATCATCAGGGGAATTTTATGTCAGGGCTTATGATGAAAAACACGATTGATAACTTTTTTAAATATTCATTTTATGAATGGTAAGTTAATAGAGAGCCTTAGCAAGATCCGCTGTAAACCCTCGCCCAATGCGGGCGGGGATATAAGGCGAAAAGCCCGAAGGGCTTTAGGGCAGGCTACTCCGGCGTATTCTGTCTGAGCACGTATGCTTTAAGCGTTTCTATCGTGGCACCACCGGCGCTACAGGCAAAGTAAGAACGAGACCACAGCAGCCCGGTTTTGCTCTGCATCCGCAAGTGGGTATTCTGCTGACGGAGAAGCCGCGACGATACCGACTTTAAATTATTTACCATCACGCTGACCCCCAGTTTTAGCGGATACGCTATCAGCAGATGGACGTGATCTTGTTCACCATCCATCTCGATAATTTCGCACTCCAACTTTGCCGCAGCCGAACCAAAAGCATCACGTAACTGAGCGATAATCTGCCCGTCAAACAGCTTGCAGCGGTATTTTGTCGTAAAGATTAATGCACAACCAGCTTACTTACACTATGCCGTTTACGAAGAAAGCCTTCCAGTGATTCGTGGTGATTACTCAATTGAATTTTTCACTTAACATGTTAAAATAAATACAATATATTAATGAGCGCTGAATATGTTAAGAGCCACGAAAGTATGCATATATCCGACACCGGAACAGGCGGAGCACCTTAACGCCCAGTTCGGTGCAGTCCGTTTTGTGTACAGCAAATCTCTGCATATCAAGAAACACGCTTATCAACGACACGGCGTAAGTTTAACCCCGCGTAAAGACATTAAACCGCTTCTGGCTGTAGCGAAAAAATTCCGTAAATTCCGTAAATACGCATGGCTAAAGGAATATGACTCTATTGCGTTGCAACAGGCGGTGATCAATCTCGATGTTGCCTTTTCCAACTGCTTCAATCCGAAGCTAAAAGCCCGCTTCCCTATGTTCAAGCGCAAACACGGCAAGCTGTTGGGGTAAAAGTGCTGGATGGTGCGGTCAGAATCCCGAAAATCCCGATGATTGAAGCACAATTGCATCGTGAAATTACTGGCACGTCACCTCCTGCTTACGGTACTCGAGGATAATGTCATTGTTACGGTCAGTCAGGTCGTAGCGGCTGCCCGCCAGGCTGCGCAGGGCGCCCACGGCATCCGGATCCAGCTGGCTGCGCAGGCTGTCACCAATGCGGTAACTCGCTTCTGCCCCGAAGCGGGTGTCATGCTCCCCGGCCTTGCCGGCGCGCTGCTCCGCGCTGAGCTTCAGCAGCGGCACCGGAGTCCAGCTGACCCCGGCGGTCAGGGCGTGCGGGTTCTTCTGCCGCTCATCCTTCCCGAACAGGCCCACTTCATTTCCGTAATACTGCTCATACACCATCTTCGCCCCGAGCTGCGGGTACGACGGCAGGTAGCCTTCAGCACGCAGGTCCCAGCCGCTGGCCGGACGCTCTTCGTAGTCCTCCACATCCGGGGAGGTTTTCCAGCCGGTCAGGCCGACATAGGCGTTGGCGGAAAGCTTAAGGAAGTCGCGCCAGTATTCTCCGCCGAAGCCGGCGCGGGCGTGGTCGCGGGAGAGGTCATAGTCGAGGAAGATGTTCGCCCCGAGCATGTCAGACGGCCGGAAGTGACGGTAACCATCCCGGCGGCGGCCTGACCGTCCGGATGGCTGGCGAGGAAGCTGCCGGCCTGTGAGGCCATGCCGGCCATCTGCTGCGCCTGCGCGTCCTCATTTTCCCGGTCAGCAGCAAACGGACCGCGGGCGTCATGGCGGTTATTGTCACCTTTCCCGCCGGTCAGCGGGACCGCCGGCACGTCAAGCTCGTCGCCGGCCTGCAGGTGGTCAAAGCCGCGGGCGAAAGTGCGGAGCCCGTTCAGTTTTTTCAGCTGTGGGACGGTCAGGCCGTGCGCCTGCGCCACCGTCTCCCCCTTTTTCAGGGTATAAGGCACGGTCCGGATCCCGGCGAGGGCGGCATCCCGGTCGGCAGAGAACGGGCTCTGCCCGATCCGGGACGCGATGTCCGCCCGGGCCGTCATGGCCGGCGTGAGCGTTAAAACCAGCGGTGTGGTGGCCTGCATCCACAATGTGGCCCAGGTACACCCCGTCCACGCCGGGGAGTACAGGAGGATAATTTCATAGTGTCATGTCCGTATAATGAGAACGGTGTGTTACCGGAAGGTGCACGGGGTGATGTGCAGAAACGTTGTGGCTACCGGCGCCGGTCGTCCGGCTGCTGAAAAAGGGCGGCGACCCCGGGTGGAGCATCATGCTGTAGTGCGCCGCAGGGTCAGGCAGGCCGATCACCGGATTGGCCAGCAGCTCCAGGCGGTTCAGCGCGCTGCGGCGATGGCCGTAAAAGGTTTTGGGGCTGATGCCGAGCCGGGCGCCGTGCGCGCGGAGAGGCCGGCGAGCGTGGCACACAGCGCCTGTCGCTCGCGCAGGGAGAGACTCTCCGTCGTCGCCTGCCGCCAGCCCCGCGCACGGCGCAGCCAGCTGCTGACCGCGGCCTTCAGCTGAGTCGCGGAGGCGGTGCGCGGCAGCAGGCAGTCCGGCCTGAGACCGAGGGTGTTCAGGAAGACAGCCTGTCCTCCTGAGCCCAGCAGCGCCAGTTTCAGGGACAGTGATGTCCTGGCGTGATGGCAGGCCGGGACCAGCGATGCCAGCATGCCGGGAGAGGCCGCCAGCAGCACATGGCTGCCTGCCGGCGGCGCGGTCTGTAACCACCGGGCAACACTCATGTTCACGGGGTCCAGATGTGCGAGCAGGCGCGTCAGCGCCAGGCGGGTAAACTGACAGTCACTGACGATAATCAGCATGATGCCTCCCGGACCGGGCAGGCTGCCTGCCAGGCGGCTAGTTTTGCCGTATCACCGCCGGCCGGGCGGGACAGCAGCCAGTGCGCCATCTGGCGGTCATACTGCCGGTCACTCACCTTCCCGCCCGGCCGGTCTGTCCGCTGCCGGCGGATGGTGTCCGGGCGGGATTCCACTGCCCGGATACGCACCACGAGCTGGGCGCGGCCTCCCCGCACGGGGTGCAGGCGGGAATCAAAGCAAATGTCGTCGTCATTGTGACGGTTACAGATGTAATTGAGGATACCGCTGGCACGGCGGGGCTCAATGCTGAACGCCTCGCTGACGTCATCGCGGGTAAACTCCCGGCCCAGAAACAGCCCCCACCAGGCCACGGCCCGGTACAGGGACAGGGTGCCCAGATGGCGGATGCCCGGGGGCATGTAAAACCCTTCATGGTTGCTCTGCCTGCCGGCAACGGTCCGGAATAACAACGGCTGGTTCATAGAAATGACTCCTGTGCGCATAACTTAACCAAAGGCCGGCTGGCTTTTTTGCGTCAGCCGGAAATGAAACAGCCCGAAGGGCATCGGGGCGCCGCAGTGCCAGCCCTGCAGGTAATCGCCCCCCGCGTCCCGCAGGCGCGCCGCCTGCGCCGGGGTCTCGATACCTTCGGCAATGACCCGGGCCCCCTAGCACCGGGCCAGACTGACGGTGCGCGCAATCATCCGATCAGCCACCGTGCTGGCGGGACCGGCATGACCGGTGCCGAAGTCGTCCACGGCGAACCGCAGCCCCCCGGCGGCAAGCTGGCGGAATACCGCCGCCTGAGGAAAGGCGCGGATATCTTCCCGCTCGGTGATTTCAAAGACGGGGGTCATGCCGGCCTGCTCCAGCCGGATGCTGAGGGCCAGCAGGTGCGGACGGAAAAGCGGCGTCATAACCAGGCTCAGGCTGAGATTCAGCGTCATCATCAGCCTGCGGCCGGCACTGCGGGCAAGGTCCTGCCCGTCCCCGCAGACCTCGTCGGCCAGTCCGCGCAGCAGCGCTCCGCCGAGGCCGGTGGCTTCAATGGCGGGAATAAAGTTCCCGGCGCTCAGCAGGCCCTTCTGCGGATGCAGCCAGCGGGCCAGCATTTCGCAGCCCACCACCTCCCCTCCTGTGGCGCAGACAATGGGCTGATAAAACGGCGTAAACTCCCGGTTCCGGATGGCCTGTTGCAGGCGAAAGGCTGAAAAATGCATACACGTCTCTATGAACCTCCTTTGAGCATAGCCACTGCATCAGCACCCGGCATCTGAAACTGCACCCGGTGTCGTGCGGCAACATCAAGCGCAAACACTTTCGTGTACACTTCCGTCGAGCTCACCGATTTGTGTCCCATCAGCGCCTGCAGCACCTTCAGCGGTATGCCGGCGTACAGCATGTGCATCGCATAGGAGTGGCGGAATGTATGGGGTGTCACCGGGACTGAGAACGTCACGTCGTCAGCCGCTGCGGCCTCAACCGCCTCCCCAATCCAGGTACGGACCGTCCGGTCGGTGATCTCCCAGAGGCGCGCCTTTTCCGTTCTGCCGGTACGTCTGTTACGACGCTCCAGCGGGATTTTCAGCGTGGCCACCATCATCTGCAGTTCGCTGACATACTGGTTATCAGAAAGCGGCACCAGGCGGTGGGGCTGGCTGCCGGACGGCATCCGTCCTGCCGTTCTGGCCGCCTTTTCCGCCCGCTGTTTCAGAGTGGCCAGCTGCACAAACGGATAAGGTGGTGCCAGCGAAAAGTCTCCCCGTGTCAGGGCCAGCGCCTCGTTAATCCGTGCGCCGGTATTCCATAGAGTGGCCAGCAGCATCCTGCGATGCAGATCAGGGACGTAGTGGAGCAGGGCACTTACCTCCGGTGCCAGCAGATATTTCGGGTAGTCGTCATGCTGCATTGCCATCTGGCGCAGTGCGAGGGCCGCCGGGTAATCAATGGCCACCGGCAGCAGGGCGGACGCTGCCTGCGTACAGACAGCAGGTAACGGTGGCTGACTCATGTCCTCTCTCCGTTAAGTGAAATATTCCGGGACATCATGTTTTTTCCCCGGAGTCATCTCTGGTTTCAGTCTGAACCCTGTATAAAGGATACCAGTCGCCGCTGTGACGGTTCTGCCGTTCGGCCACCGGTGTCATGGCCGCAATCGTGGCACGTGAGTAACCCGCTTTCAGCAGCGCCGTACGGGTCAGCAATTGTTTTCCCGGATCGGTCGCGGGCGTGGCGAGCCGTAGCGGATAGAGTGCGCGCAGCCGTTCCGCTTCTGAAGCGTGATACAGTGGCCAGCCCTGACGACGTCCGACATAGGCCGCGCAGGCGCGAAGTTCGTTACGAAACCAGGTGTCGGCCGGAAACCAGCTCGCCGGATGCAAATCCGCAGGTATATCCCGGGAGCCGGCGTACACCGTCGTGAACCGCTCTTCCGGCGTCAGCAGGGACACGGATTTTCCGAAAAAGACCTGTGCAAACTGTTCTGTCGTCTCCCTGACCGGCAGGGCATCCGATGCCGGACTGAGACCGGTGGATTCAGTATCCGGACAGATGCGTGACCGTGTCATGAGGTGGTGTTCTCCCTGTCAGTACGCAGTCGCCAGACCGTCCCGCCGAACTCCGTTCCCCCGAGGGTCTGTGTCCAGGTTTCCTCGCAGACCAGCCACTTCTGTACCACCGCAAAATCCACATGACAGAGTGGGGTATCCCCGCGTTCACCGGGGGTTTCCAGCACAAGCCCGTCCGGAACGATCGGAGAGGGCGTACCCGCCAGTCTGGCGGAGCGGCGCCAGAAACTCCGCACACAGCCGCCCTGACGTAGACTACTGAGCAGCACCTGTTCGCTGACACGCATATCAGATCCCCCGGAACATCAGGTTAATGGCGTTTTTGATATCGTTCTCCCGGAGGCTGAGATCGGCCACCTCTTCCCCGATGACGGTGGCCGGCACACTGGTCATATCCGTGGTCAGCAGGCGGTAAGGCTCATCCCCGATATGCATCACCGGGTAAAGATCGCGGGGAACCTTTTCCGACAGCAGACGGGCGCTGACCAGCGGGACAGCCATCCGCCGTCCGGGGGTGTCAATGATGTCGCTCTGCACGTCCACAAACAGCCGGTAGCGACTCTCCCTTTTACAGGTGTAAACCTTAAACTGCATATCACCAGTTCCTGTTGTCGTCAGCAAACGATCCGTTAGCCTCTATAAAGCTGGCCACCTCAGCCATACCTTCCCGATTTTCTTCCTGCCAGCGTTCGGCTCGCAGACGGCGGGCTTCGTTCTGCATGGTCGTACTGACCAGACCGGAGATATTCACGTCGTATGCCTTGAGCAGCTGATAGCTGTCGCTGTCCACTGTCACTGTAATTCGCTGCTTCATGATTCACCTCTTTTTTACATACTTCAGGTATGCAATTAAGTATACATTCCGATGAAGCAAAAATCTGCCACGCATTGTGAATACTGTTAACCAGCTTATAGTGACTGAGTTAACTGTTCGCCGCCATTATCTACATATCTCTTATATGTATTTTCTCGTGCATTTTACTGATGCATGTTTTCAATCCTTAAAACGCATACTGTTATCACGCTATTAGTAAATCACTCATCTTTTTCATAATGAAACTTTAACCACATGCAATTACAATCCAACTTATAAAAACGTAACGGAATTACAGGACGGCTATTTTCAGGTGATCCGATTTTTTGTCTATTCACGACTTTCCGGAAGTGTACCACGGTCAGGGAATAAGCAAAGCGGTCTTTTCTGCCCTGCGCGCCGGGTCACAGGGAAGGGGTATAACACAACATCTGGTAGCAACAGCAGATGACTGAGCCGCTACATCTTGTGTTACCGGGTCGCGGCGCACCGGTGAGGATAAAGAAGATCCGGGACTACCTTTTTTCGGATCTCAGGTGAAAGGGGAAGACACAAAATAGGCAAATCACATAATCATTAACAAATCAATACACAAAATTAAAATTAGCACTTTTTGCAAAAACTGATAGCACAAATTGCTAAAGTGGGTTATATTTCATCCGTCGTCCACATCACGTGGCCATTCCACCTACTTGTAAGGAGATTTTCATGAACACAGCATTACTTGCTCCATTTATCTCAATTGCATTATCTGGAGTGGGCGTTTATACCCACTATTACTTTAAGAAATATCAGGCTTCCATGGATCAGTGCCAAAAGGTCCACAAAATGATGGTAGATACACTGCTCGGTACCAAAAGACTGTTCAGCCGGAGCGCCCCCGCGCAGGCGCTTAAATCAGAACTGAGAATCATGCAGCAGCAACTCTCTCAGGAGGCTCAAAAACTGGATAAAATGACGATACGCCTTCCGTTAAAGCGTCTGCAACGGGAACAACGTCATATTTTGAGGCATGCTGACTGGTTATTACATTATCTCGATTCGCATCTGGCAGATAATGAAGGGAAATTTTTTCTGTTCCTGCATGACTTGGCGATGGATAGCGATGATAAAGTCCTGGATTTCCTGACGTCATTACATGACACAAAGAGATTCAGAAATCGCCGTCTGCAAACTGGATCAACTACCTGTCCCTGAGAGGGGACAGGTAAACGTAAATATATAACCGGTATTAAAAGAGTTATTTGGACATCACATATGGCATACGTCTGGCCTCTTCTAATTCATACAGTTCACGTACCTGAGCCATTTTCTCTGCTGTAGGCTCAGGTTAATTTTCAAAAGATGCCTCAAAACGTTTTCCAACTGACTGCAGGGAAACGCTGTCTGTTCTGGCGGTCTTAAGATTGGTATAAACAAGGCACGCAAGAGGCTTGGTTAATTCCTTCTATTCCATAAATTGCCTGAAAATCCAGAAATAAATATTAACCCGTTCTAACCCTGCACTTTGCGTACCCGACTGGAAAATAAGTGGTTCAGCTGGCATGTTTGTCATATTCATAACGAGCAATCCTGGTTCAGGTTCCCACGGTTGTTCGCGAATATTGAAATAAAACTCGTTCAGTTCCCGTTAGGAGGAATTAAACTGTAACTGCTGATCCACAATGATGGTTCCGGCAGATGGATGCTGAATTTCAGAAACAGGGGCTCACCGACCTAACAGAAACAGATCTGCAGGCCGTTGTAACTCCCGGGGAGACACTCCGGTTACTGCCGACACTGGCGCGGTTACTGCATGTTTTGCGAGAAAAACCAGAGGCCTTCTCCCTCTCAGCAGCTTCATACGAAGAAGATACTTCCTCAGCTTTGAAAACACTGCTGGTCCGTACAGGATTCACAATACACCAGATAAGAGAAATGCGACTTCACCTTATTCGCTGGCAATTAATAAGTCAGGAAGAGTATGACCGGGAATAAGCCCGCGAACCGGCAAGGAAGCGCAAAAAAACAGAAGTTAAAGGAAGCAGATACGCACTGGAGTCACAGCAAGTGATTATTGAAAAACTATACGAATTACCTTGTCGGTCAGCAGGTTATCCACATATACAGTCACTCGATCCAGTAATAAGATCCTTACAACGATCCCTGTTAGATCAAAAGAAGATCCCGACTCTTCTAAAGGCCGCGTCAGTACTGGGCCTGGAGGATGATCACCTAAACTGTAGCATGTTAATCATAAGCTGTAACTGGTAAACAATAAGCTGTATTATGCAAAGGATATACTGTAATGAGTTAGTAATATAAACTACAATGAGTATGTTCCCCTGAAACTTCTTCAGGGCTGTGTATAAGCTGAAGCAAGTTGTTTAGCACCTTTCAGGCTATAACATGAAAACAGTGGCTGCTTTTATTCTTAAACTATCCACCGATCGGAGGCGCTCTGGACAAGGACAATCTGGACATAAAAAAGTTGTTTGTAGAGGTGGATAAATCCTCCGGTGAAATCGTAAATCTCACTCCTAATGCCAGTAATACCGTGCAGCCTGTAGCTCTGATGCGGCTTGGAGTATTTGTTCCTACGCTTAAGTCACTGAAAAACCGTAAAAAGAACACGCTTTCGCGTACTGATGCGTCGGAAGAACTGACGCGTCTGTCTCTCGCCAGGGCCGAGGGGTTTGATAAAGTGGAGATCACTGGTCCCCGCCTGGATATGGATAATGACTTCAAGACCTGGGTAGGGGTGATTCATTCCTTTGCCCGGCATAAAGTTATTGGCGATAAAGTTGAGCTGTCGTTTGTCGAATTCGCCAAACTCTGTGGGATCCCCTCCAGTCAGTCATCCCGGAAGCTCCGGGAACGTATCAGTCCTTCACTTAAGCGTATCGCGGGTACTGTGATCTCGTTTTCCCGCACAACGGAGAAGCACACCAAAGAGTACATTACGCATCTGGTACAGTCGGCTTACTATGATACGGAAAAAGATATCGTTCAGCTGCAAGCCGATCCGCGCCTCTTTGAACTCTACCAGTTTGACCGGAAAGTGCTGCTGCAGCTCAAGGCCATCAATGCCCTGAAGCGCCGGGAGTCCGCTCAGGCTCTTTATACCTTTATAGAGAGTCTGCCGCGGGATCCGGCGCCGATATCACTGGCGCGTCTACGGGCCCGTCTGAACCTGAAATCCCCTGTGTTCTCGCAGAACCAGACGGTGAGGCGTGCCATGGAGCAGCTCCGGGAGATTGGCTATCTGGATTACACTGAGATCCAGCGTGGGCGTACAAAACTCTTCTGTATTCACTACCGCCGGCCCAAGTTAAAGCCACCTCATGATGAGAGTGCGGAGAACCCGCAACTGCCAGCCACACCGGGTGACGTCAGTCCGGAGATGGCTGAAAAACTTGCACTTCTTGATAAACTGGGCATCACACTTGATGACCTGGAGAAACTCTTCAAATCCCGCTGAACATAATCTGTAGTGAGTTATCCATTACTGTTTACTTATTACAGCTTATATTACTGCCTCTGGTGAGTGTTCTGCTCACTACAGCTTATATAAGCAGTGATGAGAGCAGCCCATACCGGAAGCATATCCCTGATCCACAAACTTTTCAGAATGGCATTCCTGTTACTGCCGGAGCCCTGTGAACCCGTCGTTTTCCCTCCATATATCGTAATATGCTCACTACAGCTTATATAAGCTGTGGTGAGTGACGTTGTCATGTCAGGGCGGGAGTGTTCGGAGGATCTGCGCGGCATCATGCCTGTCACCAGTGAACGGCACGGCCAGTGTGGCCGCCATGTCCAGCGCAAGCACTCTGATATACACATCCATTGAGCGCGGCTCCTTGTGACCGGCCAGTGCCTGAATCACTTTCCGGGGCCGGCTGTGATAGAGCATGTGCATGATATAGCTGTGCCGGAAGGTATACAGCGTCTCCGGAATTGAGAAATGTCCCCATCAGCTTCGGCCCGCCTGACTGCCTGCTTTAGTCAGTTATGCATGGTTTCATCGGTGGCGGTCCACAAGGGTTCGCGCCAGTGGAACGGGTGGTGATCATCCAGCCTTCCATCTGCCTGACATAGCTTATATCTGTTAGCGGGACCAGACGGACCTCATCTTTTGGCAGGTGCCCGCGTCGTGCCTGTATTTTTTCAGACAGCGCCCGGGTGATCGGCAACAACGAAACGCGTTCTGGTGAAATTTGCAGGGGAAGGAAATGATGTTGTTTATCGGCTATTTTTCACGTAGCGTACGCACTGGTTATGGATACAGTTAGTCTGGCCTTAATTGCCCGGCGCAGCCCGCATATACAACTTGTTCTTAAACTCCGGTATCACTTCATCACTTGGATGTTTTTTACATCTATCTTTATACCATCCCAGCCTCGATCCACTTCTCCTTTAATATGAATCTTATCCGCAGGCGAGGCTGTTTGCCCCATCCAGTATTTGTTATCGATGTCCACATAAACAGTACCGCTGCTGTCACGGAATTCATAAAGCTCGTGACCGACTTGCCTGATAATGTTGCCTTCCAGTACCACCCACGCATCATCCCACTGTTTTTTAGCCTGTGAAACCGATGTCTGGGTGGGGGCCGGGCCTGTAAATCCTCCCTGAACATACCTGCTCTACGGAAGAAATAATGTCCGTTTGCCGGGCAAGCAAACTGAAAGAAAGAGTGGTAATGATAAGAGTGATTAAAGTTTTTTCCATTTCTGTTTTCCCTGAAAAAAATTCCTGGAAAACTTAATGAACAAATCTTAACTAAATCTTAAGCGAAAGTAAGCGACAGGATATTTGCTCCTTTTTCCTGATTGCATCCGGTTTTGCTAGTATGGATAACCTTTATCCAGTGAGCGCTTTCATGGGGAGGCTCTTAACCCCGGAGAGCATAAACATTACAGAGCAATACACGAGATCTGGTCATTACTTCTCTGTTTTGGCGTGAAGGTCGCCGTGATTTTTTCATCTTCTTACGGAGTGTCCTGCCCAAAGCCTCTGAAGGCAAAGATACACTCGGATAATCTCACAGCCCGAAGCATTACATAATAATTTCACGGATGTTAAGAACTTATTTTTATTATGTTTTTTCTGGTGCTTATTTGTCTGTTTTTTATATTTTTGAAAGTTTATATTTATTTTTTCTTTTTTGATATATGTCTTTTCATGTACAAAAAGATTTGCATTGCAGATATTTTGATTTTTTGTGCTATAGCGATCTTTTATTCTGCATTATGTATGATAAATAGACGTTTAACCTGTTTTCTTGTGATTTTGTGGTGAAACATTCTGATTTATTTTGTTTGCATGGTAGAAAAGATCGCAAAAATGATCTTTTTCAAAACAAACATCTGTATATAATTCCCGGCATAAAGTTTGTTTCCTTTGGAAATTTTCTGTCACAACACCAGATTGAGCCGGAGATAATCCAATGATGCTGAACAGAAAAGATGCTGATTATTATTTGGGCAAAGAAATCATGCTGGCCAGAATAAGAAGAGGGGCGCTGATACCTGCAAAAGTAAATGAGGAACATTTCTGGTTACTCATCGGTATATCATCCATTCACAGTGAGAAGATTATTCAGGCACTCAGGGACTACCTTGTTTTTGGTGTGTCCAGAAAGGATGTCTGTGAACGCTATGAAGTGAACAACGGGTATTTCAGTACCAGCCTGAACCGCCTGTCACGCATCAGTCAGGCCGCTGCGCAGATGGTTGTTTATTATTCATAAGTCTGTGTTGTTCACGGACTGAGGGGCAGCTTCCGCCTGGCATTAAAAACAGATAACAGACACTGAATTTAATTCGGATGCGTATTTGCGCGCCTGTTTTACAGGGTGGTTATTAAATATATCGGATGGTAACTCAGGATTTTTACGATGTCACGTCATAGCTGACTTTATTTCTGCCCTGTCCGGGAAGGAATAACGCCAGCCATGCTGGAAAATGTGAATGTGTATTTTCATTTTGTGAAAGACAAAAAATTAAATTCAAGAGGTTATATACATGAAAAAGAGCATTATTGCTTCCATTATTGCACTGGGTGTTCTGGGCGGGACTGCACACGCTGCCAATGAAGTAACTTTCCTGGGTTCAGTAAGCGCAACAACCTGTGACCTGACCACTTCTGTCAACGGCGCCGCTCAGCCGAACCAGGTTGTTCAGCTGGGTACCGTTCAGGCTAACCAGCCGGGTAATTTTGTTGACTTCGCCATGAAACCGGTTGACCCGAATGCACAGGGTTGTGCAAATCTGGCTCAGAAAACGGCCACTGTTTCCTGGGCTTCTGCTGCCCTGGATGGCGAAGGCTTTGGGGCAACCAGCGGTACAGCTACTGATGCCAAAGTACTGGTTGAAAGCGTGAACTCCAAAAACCCGGGGGCTGTAAACGCTAACGCCAGCACGGTTGACTTTGAAGGTGCCAAGCTGACCACCGACGGCCTGCAGTTCAAAGCCAAGCTGAAAGGTGGTGCGACCGAAGGTGACTTCAAGTCTGTGGCATCTTTCGCAGTGGCTTACAAATAATCCCCCGTAAGCAGAACCTTACATATTTTATTTAAATGACGCGGCGCACCGCCGTGCGCCGCATTTAATTACCTTGTTCGTTATTTTTATATCGCTGATTGCAGGCCGGGACAGCACCTGTATATTCATCCCGCCATCCTGCATTCCGTTATTACCTGTTTAACAGGAAATTGTATTTTCCGTGCAATTTCCTCCGGAGAGGGACTGCCTGAGTCAGGGGGGTTGTTGTGTCATTTCATCACCGGGTATTTAAACTGTCGGCGCTGAGTCTCGCCTTATTTTCTCACCTATCTTTTGCCAGCACTGACTCAGAGCTGAACCTGGATTTCCTGCAGGGAATGAGCGCCATTCCCTCCGTATTAAAATCCGGCTCGGATTTTCCGGCCGGACAGTATTATGTCGACGTCATTGTTAACCAGGAAAACGTGGGTAAAGCCCGTTTGTCCATTACGCCACAGGAAGAATCAGCAAATGCCCTGTGCCTGTCGCCGGAGTGGCTGAAAGCTGCCGGGGTTCCTGTCCGCCTGGAGGGATATGCCTCCACGCTGAATGCTGCCGGGCAGTGCTATGTCCTCAGCCGCAACCCCTATACCAGGGTGGACTTCAGCTATGGCTCCCAGAGCTTGGTGTTCAGTATTCCCCAGTCGTTCCTGGTCGGTAAAACGGACCCCAGCCGCTGGGACTACGGCGTGCCGGCGGCACGCCTGAAGTACTCCGCCAACGCCTCGCAGACGTCCGGGCAAAGCACCAGTGCCTATGCAAATGCCGACCTGATGGTCAACCTCGGACGCTGGGTGCTGGCCAGTAACATGAGCGCATCCCGGTACGCTGACGGCTCCGGTGAGTTCACCGCCCGGGATATCACGCTGTCCACCGCCATCAGCCAAGTGCAGGGGGACCTGCTGCTCGGTAAATCCCAGACCCGCAGCGCCCTGTTCTCTGATTTCGGCTTTTACGGGGCGGCACTGCGCTCCAACAGTAACATGCTGCCGTGGGAGGCCCGCGGGTATGCCCCGCTTATCACCGGGGTGGCGAACTCCACCTCCCGCGTCACCATCAGCCAGAACGGGTACGCCGTGTACTCAAAAGTGGTGCCGCCCGGTCCGTACCAGCTGGATGATGTCCGCTCCGTGGGGAACGGTGACCTGGTGGTGACCGTGGAGGATGCGTCCGGCCACAAAACCACCACCGTCTATCCGGTCACCACCCTGCCGACGCTGCTGCGTCCCGGGGAGGTTGAATACAATGTGGCGGTCGGTCGCAAGTCCAGTAACTATAAGCTGAAAAAACCGTTCGCTGACGGTGAAAACGGCATGTTCTGGATGGGAAGCGTGGGGTACGGCTTTGATTCCACCACGCTGAATGCCGCTTCTATCCTGCACGGTAAATACCAGGCCGGCGGGGTGAGCGTGACGCAGGCCCTGGGCGGCTTCGGCGCCGTGTCCGCCGGGATGAACCTGTCACAGGCGAAATACGACAACGGAGACAACAAACGCGGGCACAGCGTCAGCGCCAAGTATGCCAAAAGCTTCTCTGACAGCTCGGACCTGCAGTTGCTGGCCTACCGTTACCAGAGTAAGGGGTATGTGGAGTTCGCAGACTTCTACAGTACAGACCGGTATACCCGCTACAACACAAAATCACGCTATGAGATGCGCTTCTCGCAACGCTTGGGGAACAGTAACCTGAATCTGGCCGGCTGGCAGGAGGACTACTGGTGGATGAAAGGAAAGGCCATCGGAGGCGATGTTTCCCTCAGTACCACCATTCTGGACGGTGTGTCGGTCTTCCTGAACGGCAGCTACAGTAAACGCCCGTACCTGGACAAACCGGACTACAGCACGTCGCTCTCCTTTAGCATTCCGTTCACCCTGGGTGGGGTTCGCCATTACAGCAGTACCGGACTGAGCTACAGCAGCAGCGGCAGGATGGGGATGAACAGCGGGGTGTCGGCAAGTCCGACGGACCGCCTGAGCTACGGCCTGAACACCAACCTGAGTGATAAGGGCGACCGCAGCCTGAGCGGCAACCTCTCGTATGGCTTTGATGCCATCCAGACCAACATGATGCTGTCGCAGGGACGTGATAACACCACCGTGTCAGGCAGCGTGAGCGGCACAATTCTGGGCACGGCAGACAGCGGCCTGATGATGACGAAGGAAACCGGTAACACGCTGGGCGTGGCGCGCATTCCGGGGGTGAAGGGCGTGAGGATTAACGGCTCAGCCCCCACCAACAGCAAGGGATACACCGTGGTGAACCTGTCGGATTACTCCCTGAACCGGGTCAGCGTGGACATGGAAAACGTGCCGGATGACCTGGAGCTGCAGACCACCTCCTTTAACGTGGTGCCGACGGAAAAAGCTGTCGTGTACCGGGAGTTTGGCGCCGAGCATGTGCTGCGCTACATCCTGCGGGTGAAGGAGCGTGACGGACGGATATTGAACGGGGGCAGCGCGCAGACGGAGCAGGGACTGGATGCCGGGTTCATTGCCGGTAACGGCGTCCTGCTGATGAATATGCTGAGCGCGCCGTCACGGGTCAGCGTCGAGCGGGGGGACGGCAGTGTCTGCCATTTTTCAGTGAAAGGTATTGTGCCTAATACCGGCAAAGTTCAGGAGGTTTATTGTGAATAAGATGATGAAGTGGGGACTGGTGTCCCTGCTGTCCCTGGCCGTCAGCGGGCAGGCCATGGCAGCCTTTGTGCTGAACGGCACGCGTTTTATCTATGAGGAAGGGAGAAAGAACACCTCATTTGAGGTGACCAACCAGGCGGATGAGACCTTTGGCGGCCAGGTGTGGATAGACAACACCACCCAGGGCAGCAGTACGGTGTATATGGTACCGGCGCCGCCGTTCTTTAAGGTCAGGCCCAAGGAAAAGCAGATTATCCGCATCATGAAGACGGACAGCACGCTGCCGTCAGACCGTGAGTCGCTGTTCTGGCTGAACGTTCAGGAGATTCCGCCGAAGCCAAAGGCGTCGGAAGGGAATGTCCTGGCGGTGGCCGTGAACACGAAGGTGAAGCTGATTTACCGGCCGAAAGCGCTTGTTGAGGGACGCCGTAATGCCGAGAAAAACCTGCAGATTGCGCACCGCGGCGGTGAGGCTTACCTGAAGAACCCGACGCCGTACTACTTTGCGGTCACCGGGGTGAAACTGAACGGGCAGCCGGTCAGGCTGAACGACAGGGTGATGAATGAGATTGCGCAGCTGGCGCCGAAGAGTGAGGTGGCGCTGGGGAAACTGTCGCTGAACGGAACGGTGACGGTGCAGGCTGTTAACGACTGGGGCGGCACCCAGGACTACACGCTGAAGTGAGCCGGGAGAGCAGGATGATGAGACGAAGTGAAATCAGGTGGATGAAACGTCATGTGTGTGCAGGAGCGCTGGTTACTGGGCTGCTGTTCCCTTTGGCGACAGAAGCGGCTTCGAAGGAAAATATAACCATTCCATTCACGTTAACCAACCCGCAACAGACCTGCAAACTGACCTTTGATAACGGCGGTAATACGATGAACTATCAACTGGGAGTAATGAATAAAGGAGTCCGGATGCAACACAGACCGTTTACCGTGAAAGTGGATTGTGGGCAGAGTACTGTGGTGAAGACAGCACTGACAGCAAGAAACACCACTGGAACCCTGCAGGGGGGCGGTGACAGCAGCGTAGTCATTATGCGGATGAACGGTCAGCCGTCAAATAATGGCCCGCTGTTCTGGCTGGAAAATGGTAGTAAGCGGGTGAAACTGACTGGGAAGGACGATGATGCTTTCTGCATATCCCCCTCCCCGAACAACTGTGAGCTCCGCCCTGTGACTGATATTCCGGCAAATTCACCGGAGGGGAATATTGATGTGACGGTGGTTTTTGATGTGGTTTACCCACAGTAAAAACGGCTGGGCTACTGTTTGATGAAGAGAACCCCGTTTATGCAATACCACGGTCAACAGAAAATCATCGTACCCCAATCTGAAACCAGAGGAACTATGGGGGATATGCTGCCGGAATCAACTGAATGCCGAGTGGCTAAGACTGACACCGGCTCTGTAAATGATTATGTAGGTTAACTCACTATGGGTCTGACTAAACATCGGACGAAAGAACTATGTAGTGAATAACAACGTAAAAATATGGGCTATAAAATGTTAAAATTACTAATTGCTTCAGTCATCATCATGGGGGGAACGGTCATCACTTACCCTGCTCATGCAAAAACCACAACTGTATCCACATATAGTCAAGGAATCTACCAATACCAAATGCAGGCAAGTAACTTTATGATTAAGTCAGACCAAGCAGCCCTTTCTATGGTAACAATGACTTCATTCAGTCAGTGCAACGTACAAATTATATCGCGTACCTGTAATGGAACAGCTATGGTTATAGCACCCGATGGAACACGATATCCCGCAGAAGTTGAGTGCAAGGTTGCAGATAAGGGTTTCGGCGTAATGTTTCGGGCCCCGGGCCTGGTTCAGAATGGCATTGTTGCGGGTGAAGGGTATATACTCCCCGCTGGCTATACGTTGATGTTTAGTCTCAGCCGAACAGGAGAAGTCCGTACGACTAGAACCCTATATGATGAATGTGAGGCCAGTTCGCTGGGATCGTGGCTTCACCAATATCACTTACCATCACCGAGCGTCACACTCACTTCTTCATCTGGAGCACGTTATACCCTCGGTAATGGTGTAATGTCGACAAGCTTTCCTGCAGGAGGTACGACAAAAAGTATTACCGTTGAGCATCCAGATTCGATAAACAGCAAGGCTGGGGTAAATGGTGCGTTCGAGCAAGTGATACTAAAGGCTAGTGGGACTCCTGGTGCTTCTATTCGTGTAACACAGTCGATAACTCCCAGCGAAGTGGCCAGAAATGCACAATTGTTAAAAACTACTGGAGGTCAGTGCACGACAATGCGTGCTGGAGATGAATGTAAACTTGTTCTTGCGCCAGGAACAATACGACCAGGACATACAAGTTCGGGCACAGTGTTAATAAGTGTGCAACTGCAATAAAGCGTAATCTTCACGCCACATAAGCAAGGCAGGCGATATAGCCATAATTGACAGGTGACAAAAAATATCCATGCGTGGTGTACTGAGGCCAAAGCATCTGCGTTATACCCGGCGCTAATAACATTACATTTTCCTCAACGTATCTATAGGCGACCAAGAGGAATTTCGTAAATAACTATGAGGTAACAGTTGTGTCTCGACTCTAATGGGGTGAGAACAAAAAGTAACACGAATTACCAGACGTAAATTAGTTAACGATGTACAAAATACGTGGTTTAGTTAGCTCAGATGCAACGATAAATTAAGCAACAAACAGACTGGTACATATTTATATCATATGTCTCTTAAGGCTGAGAGGGTGGCTTAGAATCCTTGTGTTATGAATATTAATGAGACTGTTTTTATTTACATAAAAAGAGCAATTCCGGTTTATGAGTGAATCCATTGTTACAAAAATTATTTCCATCGTCCAGGAACGTCAGAACATGGATGACGGCGCGCCAGTTAAAACCCGCGATATTGCCGATGCTGCCGGACTCAGTATCTACCAGGTCCGCTTGTATCTTGAGCAACTCCACGATGTCGGGGTGCTTGAGAAAGTGAATGCCGGAAAGGGAGTTCCCGGATTATGGCGTCTGCTCTGACCGCTTTCCCGGAAGACGGGGATTTCAGCCGGATATGGTACGACCGGCTTTGTATCGAATTTAACAGCGACGGCGGACTGAGTCCGGCTGAGCTGCGGGTTATCCGGCTGCTGCTGCGGGGCTATAACAGCGGGCAGATTGCTGCCCTCTGTTTTCGCAGCGTCAAAACCATTTCTGCCCAGAAAGGCCAGGCTTTCAGGCGCCTCGGCGTCCGGAATGATGCAACCCTGTTGCCGACCCTGATGCTTCTGGGGATGGTGACACTGTACACCGACCTGAACCGGGTTCATTCACTGGAAGAAGCCGGCCTGGAATGCGGACCGGAGGCCGGATAAGTATCACTGAAAGTTATTTTATGATGTTCATGAAATTTATTTATTACGCCTGTCTGGCCGTAGTTATATTAATGGCAATGGTCTTTTGTGTGTCAGTATTTTTTATTCTGGAAAACGCATAACCGGAATATTCCGGCTGCCGCCTTAATGACCATACCTGATGAATTAATATTTACTGCTGCTGTCAGGCGGTGCCGTTAAGCGGCCTTTCGTTCTGTATATCTGTTATCCATGGAGTGTTTCCGTGACGATGAATTATGCCCGGGATCTGTTTTCCCTGAAGGGAATATTATTTTCTTTTTTGTTAGCTGGCTGCGTCTGTCCTGTGGTTGCGCAGGAGTGGGAGTCCATAACTCCCCCGGTGGTTGATGCCCCCGCTGTGGTGGAGTTCTTTTCCTTTTACTGCCCGCCCTGCTATGCGTTCTCACAGACAATGGGCGTGGACCAGGCCATCCGGCACGTACTGCCGCAAGGTAGCCGGATGGTCAAATACCATGTCAGCCTGCTGGGCCCCCTCGGCCATGAGCTGACACGGGCCTGGGCGCTGGCCATGGTGATGAAGGAAACTGACGTGATCGAGAAGGCCTTCTTCACGGCCGGCATGGTGGAGAAACGCCTGCATTCCCCGGACGATGTCCGCCGGGTGTTTATGTCTGCCACCGGTATCAGTCGTGGGGAGTATGACAGAAGTATAAAAAGTCCCGCCGTGAATGACATGGTGGCATTACAGGAACGGCTGTTTAAGGAATATGGCGTGAGGGGGACGCCTTCCGTGTATGTCCGTGGCCGTTACCATATCAACAATGCCGCCTTCGGTGCATTCTCCGTCGAAAACTTCAGGAGCCGTTATGCTGCGGTGGTCCGGAAACTGCTGGCCGGTAACCCTGATGCAGACTGATGATAAAGGCACCATACAGGCCGGAGATATCCTCCCGCTCCGTGCACTGATTCTCCTGCTGCTGACCAGCGTCTTTATCTCCGGCTTTCTGACCGGCGTCCTGGTCGTGATCTGGCTTATCAGCCGTGGGACATGATGTGGAGTCCGGTCTCCCCTGTAACAGAAAACATAACCTTCACCACCACGATGTTCAGATATTTATGTAATCAGAAAGCAGCACTGCTGACCGCCATTCTCCTGATGGCGGCCGGCGTGCTCACCCTGTGTTTCCCGGAGTCCTGGTACCCGCAGGAAACAGAATGGCATCTCACGGCAGAAAAAGAAATTACCGGGATACACGGCGGCCTCTCCGGCCTGACATGGAACCCGGACAGCAGAACGCTGTTTGCCGTGACCGACCACCCCTCCTCGGTGGTGGAGCTGGACACGGAAGGGAACGTGCTGCGGGTGATACCGTCAGACGGCGACCACGATTTTGAGGCCATCGAATACCTCGGCGGGAACCGCTATGCCCTGTCCCGGGAGCGGGAGCGGACGCTCACCACCCACTGCATTGACAGCAGCACGACCGTCCTCCCGCCGGCAACATACAGCCTGACGCTGGATGTGAACAGGCACAGCGACAATGCCGGTTTTGAAGGCCTTGCCCGGGGACGGGGAGAGCATGCCCTGATGGTGGCGCAGGAGAAAAAACCGCTGCGGCTTTACGTGACGGACCGGAGCCCTGATGCGCTGTCGGTGAGTGACTCGCTGACACACCGGGCGTCCCTGCCATGGTTCCTGAAGGATATCTCCGGTCTGCATTATGACCGGAACAACGGGCTCCTGTATGTACTTTCCCATGAGTCTGCCGTGGTCGTGGTGTCGGGCCTGGACGGCGGGAGGAAAGTGATGTCGCTGCACCGGGGACTCTGCGGCCTGCGAAGCGATATCCCGCAGGCGGAGGGGATAACCTCAGATGACCGGGACACGCTGTGGATAGTCAGTGAACCGAATCTGTTTTACCGCTTCACCCGCACGGCAGCGTCCTGAGGATGAAGCGGCGTTACGGGTGTGCAGGAGCAGAAAGCACACCTTCTGTCATAACACAATGAACTTAACTGTGTTCAGGGAGTTTTATCATGAAAAAAATCGTTCTGTCCTCACTGCTGCTGTCCGCAGCCGGGCTGGCTGCCGTACCGGTGGCACAGGCTGACACCCATTCCGTGTCGGTGGGATATGCCCAGAGCCGGATAGAGCATTTTAAGGATATCCGTGGGGTGAACCTGAAATACCGCTATGAGGCTCAGACGCCGCTGGGACTGATGGCGTCGTTCAGTTGGCAGTCAGGTAAGCGCGGAGAGTCCGGTGGCATTCCTGGCGGAATGAGCTGGCGTGATGATGTGAAGGCGACGTACTGGTCGCTGATGGCGGGTCCGGCTGTCCGTGTGAACGAGCTGGTATCTCTGTATGCACTGGCCGGTGCCGGTACCGGCAGGGCTGAAGTGAAAGAGCGTATCAGCATGCCGGGATACAACGGGCGGTTCACGGGTTCGGAGCGCAGAACGGGGTTTGCCTGGGGAGCCGGCGTACAGTTTAATCCGGTGGAAAATGTGGTCATCGATCTGGGCTATGAGGGAAGTAAAGTTGGCGCAGCGAAACTGAACGGCGTTAACGTTGGTGTCGGTTACCGGTTCTGATAACGGAGAGCAGGAAAGGGAGCGGAGCCGCAGGCTTCCGCTCCCGGTCAGATATGATGAAAAACATAACATTCAGCGCATCTTTTTTCAGGGAATTATTCTGGTTTGTGGTGATGGCAGGAAGCTGGTTTGTGGTGTGGTACATGCCCGGGCTGCTGCAGCACTACTACTGACAACCACAGGCCCCGGCATCACCCGGCCGGGGCTTCAGGGGGGGAGAGCAGTACAAACACCGGCCCCGTCATGGGAGGGAATGGCAGGTAATAATGGAGCTGGATAAATATCTTCTTTTTTTCCTGGCAGGAGGATCAACCTTCAATCAGGGAAAGGCATTTTCATTTCGTTGCGCTCAGGACAGTATTGTCCTGACGAAAGTGCATCAGACAGAGATGCATTTTTACCGGTGGTACCATCATGTGGTGATAACAAGGGAAACGCTGTGCCGGTTTGCCCGGCAGCTGGATGTGGATGTTCTTAAATTTTATATCCCGAAAGACATCCCCCGGTACCTTGTGCAGCCTTGCCCAGAGGACTCTGTGTTCCGTCCGTTGATGGTGAGACTCTGTGCCGGAACGGATAACAGTTACGGAGAGACCGGACCAGAGAATCCGTTCCTGACGTTTGCACTGGTATCGGCCTTTTGTGAGCAGGATATTTTTTTCCCTTTCCTGAAGACATGCCTGAAACAAAGTATGGCAGACCAGGTGGCTACGGTGATAAACCGGAATGTGAGTGAAAACTGGACCATACACCGGGTTGCCGGCGAGCTGTATGTCAGTGTCAGCCTGTTAAAGAAAAAACTGAAAGAGGAGAATACATCCTACACACGTATTCTGCTGGAATGCAGGATGAAAAAAGCATCGGAGTTAATTGTTATGCAGGAGGGGGCGGTCAAGAAAGTGGCATATCAGTGCGGGTACAGTAGTGTGCCGTATTTTATCAGCCAGTTCAGGAAATATTACGGATACACGCCTTCAAGATGCAAGCCTGACGGAAATTTATTTTATAGTTTTATTGCAAAATAACAGTAAAACCGTCGTATAACATCCGGCTGCAATCCGGGGTTGTAACTTCTGGCATAAAGGCTCCAATCCTCAAGCCATGGAGACGCCGCTTCATCCTCAGGACGCTGCCGTGCGGGTGAAGCGGTAAAACAGATTCGGTTCACTGACTATCCACAGCGTGTCCCGGTCATCTGAGGTTATCCCCTCCGCCTGCGGGATATCGCTTCGCAGGCCGCAGAGTCCCCGGTGCAGCGACATCACCTTCCTCCCGCCGTCCAGGTCCGACACCACGACCACGGCAGACTCATGAGAATTGAGTTTGTAGTGCGTTCTGAGCAATTTTTTCTGCTTTGCTGGTACTTTCTGTTTAAAACGGTTCTGAGTGGCTCCTGTTACGTTCAGGGGATGGAGCAAAAGGAACGTATGACGTCACGGTAGCTAAAATTGTCAACTGCTGAATCGCGGGGTCCCGCGCCTTTGGCGTGGGTTCCGATTCAGTGGTTGACAACTGCATATAAAATACCCTGCTGGCGGGGTGATGGTTCACGTAGTGGGCCATCGCCCTGCAAAGCCAGACGGGACATAACGCCACTCAGTAATTTAGTTACATCATTCATTATTAAAAGCGACTCCATTCCGGCCCTTTGGGCCGGGGCGGCGGCGCTTTTCAGTGGTGGGAATGGGCTGGATATCAGGTTTTTGCTCCGGTTTCGTTGGTCAGGATTTTGGATGTTGTAACTATTTGCATGACCGGGGCCCGGCGCGTCGCGACGGGAGGTACTAATGTTGTTTCCGAACCGGCGCGGACGTGAGTCCGCTGCAAGGGCGGGCATTCTCTGGAACCTGTCCACAGGGCAGGTGATGAATAGGTTATTTATTTATAAGAGAGAAAGATTATGTATTTAAAAGAAGTACAGATCTGGGGTTTAAAGGAAACCACGCACTTTGAAATCAGGTCGCCTGGCGCTTTGTCAGTATATCGGTTGTAACTTTATGGAAAGGTCCCTTGCAGTTATCTGTGAGTAACTGAATATTGCGACCGGAAATGGCTCAGGCGGGAACATTTCTGGCCATTCTGGCAGCAGAATGAGAGATATTTTGGCAGGAAGAACGAGCGTTCCGCGCAGAAAACAGGCGGCACCCGGCGACAGACGTACAAAATCCTCCGACGTCAGCCGGATTTTCATAATCTGGTGGGTTATATGGGGACGGTGGCCATGGTCAGTCGCGTGTAGTTTTTGCCCCGCGACATCATCATGCGCTCTTTCACGCGCCGCTGCAGCTCCCGCTTCATGGCATCAAGCCCGCCGGTAAAGCGTCCGCTGGCGTATTCCCGCGTCAGCTGCTGTTTCACCAGTGTTTCGATGTCCTTACGGCTTCTGTCCGCGTCACGCCGCGCCCGGGCGCGTTTCAGTCCGTGCAGTTTACGTTCAGACTGGTAGCTGCGGAACCGTTCGCGCACAAATCGCCAGGCTTTCGCTATCAGTTCATCCATCTCCAGCGGCTCCAGATTCTGCTTTTTGCGCTGCTGATTTTCCCATTCGACACGACTGCGGCGGGCGGCCATAACAGCCACGTCAGAAACGTCGAGCGCGGAGAACAGTGCCGGCGTGAAGGTGATATCGGTCGGGATGTTGCAGCCAATCTGCGGATCGTACTCGGTCTGGTAGGTAATCAGCCCCAGCTCTGCCATAAACTTCAGCGCCCGTGTGGCGCGGGTGATGGACAGATTACCACTTTTTGACTCAGTGGCCAGACCGCACTCTATAGCCAGATTGGTGATGGATCTCTGTACACGGTTGGCCAGTGGATCATAATGGAAGCACAACCCCTGAAGCAGCGCATCGATGGCACGACGGCGCAGCAAAGGCGGCATCCGGTGACGCTTTCCCAGCGAACGAACGAACGCCACATGGACGGAAAAATCAAAACGGGACGTGAACCCTTCGGCTTTCGCCATCAGCTTACGACAGAACGGCAGGGTCTTTTTCCCTTCTCTCGGCGTGAATTCCGGATTCGGATTTTTGACCTGTCGGTAATGAGTGAACAGTGTTCGGGTGTCAGTCACTTCTGCCTGCACTTACAATGCACGGAAGGAGTAAATGCCACAGAAACAAGTATTGAAATTTTCTGAGCATAAAACTATACTCCCTGCATAGCCTGATTGGTGGCTATACAGTTTAAGTAGGCCCCGTTAATCTTTCGTTCCCGCCAAGAAATGAGAAGATTATCGGGGTTTTTGCTTTTCTGGTCCCGGGTAGACACCTCATCAGAACCAGTTCCCTGCCACCTTACGGCGTGGCCAGCCATCAAAATTCTTTAGACGATCAGCAATCTAACACTCACTGACGAGACGATCAAGAAAGTTACTCATTCACCTTCTTATCTCAGGCTCTTTTAGCCATTTCCCGTTCAATTAGTAGCTCAATCATTTGAGCCTGAGTAGTTCCAGTCTCTTCACAAAGCTGCTGCAAGCTTTCTTTATGTATGTTTTGTATGAAAACATTGAGCTCTTTATGCGTCGTCTTTTTTCGTGAAATAGATAATCTCTTCTTCTCAGCGGAAGATAAGGGATTACCCTTTCTGTAAATGCGTTTCGATGAGGAAGTTACTGCATTTTCAATCTGCGACATCTCTGCCTCCTCAAGGATCAAACCTGGATCGTTTGCAGAGAATACTACAGATTTCTAAAATCAGCGACTTACTTTATGAACGTAACCTGTGTTGGCGCACGGTTTACGTTTCAGGATCGTTTCCTGGGATGTCAGTACGTCTGTTTCCAGTCCGTTCCCTGCGCCCAGCGGGATGTCCAGTGGTTCAGGTAGCTGCGGGCTAGGACTGAGTCATCCCAGACGACAGCACGTTCTCCGAATTCGAACGGTCTGCTGCACGGGAATAATTAAACGATCCCACTTCGGTGTGGCGACCGTCGCTGACGATCACTTTGTCATGAAGAATTTTGTACACACTGACGGTACGAACCGGAATGCCGGCACTGGTCAGCAGGTTCATTGTCACCCTGCTGGCGTTATTGTTTTTCCCGGTATTGGCTTTCCAGTCCAGTCCCCCCCCCCTGACATCCACTCCCCGACGTTTTGCACTAATAAGAGCGCCAGCCACCTCCGGAGAGGTGAAGGAATACTCCATCAGCCGGATATTATGTTGCGCAGCCTCAATAGTCTTAAGAACCAGCTGCTTGCGCTGCCCTCCGGTGAAAAACCGGCCTGAACGGACGGTGCCGCAATAGCTGGCAGGGAGCCCAGCAGGGATAAACACGCAAGTGTGACCAACGTCAATCCATGACCTTTCCTGAGTCTCATTATGTACCTCATATAAACTTGATTAGAGTAGTGATTTTATTACTTCAGAAACGCCGGAATCGGGGGAAACTCGTTTTTCCCGGATTGCCGGGGCTGGACAACGACGCGAGCGGCGGAGGCGTCAGGATAAATTGTTATTGCCTTCCCTAGTGGTGGCACGATCATTACGCTCCATCCCGGCCAGAATCAGCACGGCCGCGTTTTCCAGAGTTTCCTGTCCCGCGCCGCCCGGTATCATTGTCACGTTCTTCTCCGTGGCCTCCTTAACCGGCATCATTATCATCACCGGCTAGCCCTGCAGCGCAAGCGTATGTGCCAGTCGGTTACTGCCATCCAGTATGCTTTTCGTGTTCACGTTTCCACCCCTGATTTTATGCCCTTTCAGGGCGGCGGCCGCCGCACTACTGATATCTTCACTGGTGAGCGCGCCTTCATAATGACTGGTGGCAAAAATACCGTTGTGATACGCAAGCCAGGCATCCGCCCTCGCTGATTTCCAGATTTCCAGCCCCTTCTGTGCGGCTTTCAGCGAGTTTTCCCACTGCTGTACAAATGTGGGCCAGTACTTAAACACATAGCGGACCTGCGGCCTAGCTTCACAGCCTGCAATCGGGGTAAGGCCGGTGCCACGCCGTACAGACGGTCTTTCTGTTTCATCCGTTCACTC